>CADBRB010000150.1 GCA_902796955.1 uncultured Ruminococcus sp. | reverse complement strand
GCAGATAATGCTGCAACGACAAAACTTGATAGCACAGCATTCGACGAAATGCGGCCGTACCTGCTCGAAAACTACGGGAACCCATCACAACCCTATGGGTTCGCAAAAGAGCCCCAGAAGGCCCTTAAAACGGCCAGAGAGCGCATTGCTCGGTGCATCAATGCTGACCCGGACGAAATATTCTTTACGTCCTGCGGAACTGAAAGCGACAACTGGGTTATAAAAGGTGTGGCGTTTTATCTTGGCAAAGGCCATACCACTATTACCAGCGAATTTGAGCATCACGCTGTCCTCAATTCTGCTGCAGCGATTGAGCGGCTTGGATATCCGGTTGCGTATTTACGTCCGGATCATTCGGGCGTAATCAAACCGACAGAATTAGACAGAATAATTGCAAATACAACTGGACTGGTTTCCGTTATGCTCGCAAACAATGAAATAGGCACCATCCAGCCAATTAAGGAACTGGCCCAAATAGCGCATGAGCACGGTGCTTTGTTCCACACAGATGCCGTACAAGCTGTAGGCCATATTGAGATAGATGTAAAAGACCTCGGAGTTGATTTCTTGTCAGCGTCTGCACATAAATTCAACGGTCCCAAGGGCTGTGGATTTTTGTACATCAAGAAGGGCACCCAGATCAATCCTCTTCTTGATGGCGGTGCTCAAGAAAGTGAGCATCGTGCCGGAACCGAGAATGTGGCTTCAATTGTTGGTATGGCAAGGGCTTTAGAAGATAACTGTTCTTGTCTTCATGATAATACAGAACGTATCCTGGAAATGGAAAAAGCTCTGTTATCCGAATTAACTGCTGCTCACGTTCACTTTCATAGAAATGGTTGTGAGCCGCGTATACCCGGAAATATCAGCTTGTCTTTATCGGGAATAGAGGGTGAAGCTCTTTTGCACCGCCTTGATCTTCGGGGCATATGTGTTTCAACAGGTTCAGCCTGCGACAGCGTAAACACTCAAATTTCTCATGTACTAAGGGCAATAAGCCTTGATGAGAAGCTCGCAAAGGGCACTATCAGAATTTCTCTCGGTAAAAATAATACCGCAGAGGAAGCTGGTATCATCGGGAAAGAAATCGTAAAAATATTAAACGGCAGATAATCAATAATCCTACGATAGCCATAAATCCTACGATTGGGTATAAATCCTACGATAACCCATAAATCACACGATAGCCTTGCCTGGGAAAAATAGAAAACGGGTCAGTTTTCCGGGATAAAAGGTCCCAGAAAAAAGGCCCGAAAAAAGCAAGAACCCGGGAAAGCCCTTGTATCAAGGGGTTTTCGGGTAAAAGAGAAGCACCGAAGTTTGTATCAAAACTTCGGTGCTTATTTGGTCGAGGTGACAGGACTTGAACCTGCGGCATCTTGGTCCCAAACCAAGCACTCTACCAAACTGAGTTACACCTCGACATTATTAAATTTTCACAGCTTTTTAATTATACGATAACTCGCCTGTTTTGTCAAGAGATAAGCCTGATTTTAATAAAAAAGTATTTACTTTCTTGTTAGCCCTACAAAACTAATACAAAAGCTGTTGCAATTTATTTATTATCTTTTAGTCCCAAAGCATCTCCGTAAGCCAATACGGCATTTTTTACGCACATATCGCAAGGGCAAAGAGGTCTTCCGTTTACGGTTGACTTAAGCTCTTTGCAGGTTGTAGCACCGCACAGCTCTTTAAAGCTTGTGATGATTTGCCTTGTATATCGCAATGTGCCGCTTCCGTTTGTTGCAAGTCCGGCTATCATACCGGCTCCTATCAATGCGCCGCAGGTTGCCTCCATTGTTCCCATACCTGCACAAAAGCCTGATGCGGCATTTCTCAATTCATCTTCCGAAAGCCCTGTTTGATCGGTAAGTACAGTAACAACGGCTTGGGCGCAGTTACATTTTCCGCTTCTTTTAAGCTCTGCGGCAACACAAGCTCTATCATTTATATTCATATGCAAATCAACTACCTTTATATTTGTTTTTATAGTGTTTAAACAGTCATTCGTTATGTTTTTGTTATTTCTTTTTTCTTCTTTGCTCTCTGTTCTGTTTTTCGGAGTCAAAAAGTTCTACTGCGGCATCGGTCATTTCTTTGCTCCACTTTTTACCTGAGGGATTGCTTTTTTTGCCCATCCATGGGCAGTATTCTGCATAATCGTCATCAAATACAATGGTATACGGCGGGCCGCACCTGTCGTTGACATGGGAATATAAATGGCGGCCGGAGCTGATTAGCTCTTCCGCTTCGCTACTACGTGTATTTTTGTTCAGGCTGTTATAAACCGCAGCAGATATCTCATATAAGCCCCATGAGCCCTGAAAAATTATCTCTGCACCGTAGGTTCCCTTTTCCTCATTATAGCAGGCTTTCCAGCCCGTGCCTTCCTTGTATTGCATTATTTTTCACTCCCGTTAGATAAAATTGATGATTTCGCTTTTATATTAACCCGATGATATCCATTTTATTAATTCTACGTTACTGCCTGCTGCTGCGATGAGCAGTCAATATTCATCCGTTCAATCTGTGACGGATATCATTCAGCCATTCGTCTTTGTATTTGAAGTATCGAGGGCCGGCAATAGCTCTTTTTGAGCCGAGCAGATGAGTTGCAAGAGAGGTCAACGACCATATTTGACCATTATACTCAACGTGTTTGTCATCGGCAACCGTGCACATAATACCGGTTGGCTCATTTGCGGTGCGCCAGAATTCGATTTTTTCACCAACGTCAATATTGCACATTGAAAATGCAAACGGCGCCATGCGCTCCTGATGTGCTTCGCTGATTTCCTGCGCAATTTGTTCGTCCTTTTTTTCTTCGGCAGTTGCTTTCCATTTCTTAAGGCGATGTTTAAAACCGTTTATTTCGGCGATTGCCTCCAGAATTGAATAGGCATCTTCGGGTGTCATGGCGTAAAATTCCCTTACTCTCTTTTTGCCGTCAACCTCTTCCATTGAGCGCAGTTCCGGGTTCAGCTTATCCAGAATGGTATGCAGTTTTTTATCGGAAAGTGCCGAATCTACCTCATATGTAGCATATACTCTAAATGCAAACGGAACTGCCGTACTGCGGTTAAGCTCATTCAACCGCTGTTTTACGTCAGTTGCATAGCCGATTTTGACATATTCCTTAAAAGAGGGATTTGTCATAATGTAAATATAACCGATGTTTTCCATATTAATTCCTCCGTTACGGCGCAGTGCGTTTGTGTATTCAGGCGTTTTTCAGGACAAATAGAGTAACAAAAATTTTCTGATTCATTAATATAAGTTATTCGATGCACTCTGAATAATAGTAATTATAGCAGAAAACGATTTGCTTTTCAACGGGTTGTTATCTTTTTTCCATAGAGACACATTATTGAAAAGGCACTTGCGAAAGCAAGTGCCTTTTCTGGTGGAGACTGCTGGACTCGAACCAGTGACCTCCTGCGTGTGAAGCAGGCGCTCTAACCAGCTGAGCTAAGCCTCCGTTATTATTTACGCCCCCGAAGCATAGCATCGGGGGCGCTTGGTGCTGGTGACCGGACTTGAACCGGTACGGAGTGTTAATCCGAGGGATTTTAAGTCCCTTGTGTCTGCCTATTCCACCACACCAGCGACTAACAAACGTTATTATAGCACATTAAAGATAGAAAATCAATACCTTTCGCAAAATTTTCAATATTATAAAATCAATGTGTAAATTATTAAAGTGGATTTTACAGTTTGGCGCAAGGTGAGATTTATTGTAAAAAATTACATTAAACCCTATATGATGCGTCATTTCAATCGTAAGTTAGTTCAAAATTTAGAGAAGATGTATTATCTCAATAAATCCCCTGTACGGTGACCTCTCCGCTGTTTACGGTTGTCAATTCGCCGTTACATAATACTACAAGCTCACCTCTGCTGTTTATTGAAATCGCCTTGCCGATGATTTCTTTACCTCCACGTATTACGCTTATATTTCTATCGAGCGTTGCGCACAATGTCTTATAAATATCTATGAAGCTCTCGGAAAAGCCCCCGGTTAAATCGGAATAGTGCTTATCAAGCTCGTTAAGTACGGCGCAAATAATCTCTGTCTTTGAAAACTCCGTGCCGCCGCTTTCAATAAAAAGAGAGCTTGCCTTATGGCTTATTTCTTCGGGAAATGAACGGTTGAGAACATTTATGCCAATGCCGATTACCGCATAATCTATTTTATCGGTCTGTGCAGACATCTCGGTAAGTATACCGCAAATCTTTTTGTTGCCGATTATTATATCGTTAGGCCATTTTATTTTGCAGTCCAGCCCGGTACGATTTCTCAATGCAAGGCAGGTACACAGTCCTGCCGCAAGCGTCATACCTGCGGCGTCATATGGAGAAATATCCGGCCGCACTATCACGCTGAAATACAAACCGCCTGCAGGCGGTGAAACCCATGACCTTCCAAGTCTGCCCTTACCGCTTGTTTGTGCGGATGCTGCTATTACCGTGCCGGAGGGTGCGCCGTTACCGGCGGCTTTTTTAGCTTCATCGTTTGTGGAGCCAACGGTATCAAAATAACGTACATTACAGCCGATTATATCGGCGGAAAGATTGCTTTTGATTTCATATGCGTTGATTATTTTGTCAGATGACGAAGCTAAAAGATAGCCCTTGTTGGTAACGGAGTCTATGACGTAGCCCTCATCTCTGAGGGCATTGATGTTTTTCCATACTGCGCTTCGTGTAACGCCGAGTATTTCACTTAAATATTCACCCGAAACGTAGTCGCCCGTTTTTTTTAATACGTCTAAAATCTTATACTTCATAACAGCAAAATGCCTGTAATACTATTTTCCGAAAAAATGATTAAAATAGTATAAATCCTTTCCTTTTATTACAAAATGCCCTGCATAGGCAAGGCATTTCATATAAATACGTATTTGTTCGGCTTAGAATCTGCCGAGCAAAACATTAATATAAGTCAAATTTTAATTTTCTTTTTATAGCGTATCAATGCCGTTGCAATCGGAACGGTAAGGATAACAGCCAAGGCTATCTCCATAAGTCCGTTTGTACCGACAATAGTTGCAAAAATCATCTTAACGGACTGACCTACGGTAGTAGCTTGAATTTTATCACCATAGAAAAGAGCTAAGAATCCAAGAACAAAAATTGTGTTTGTAAGCGTACCGCACAGTGCCGCAATGCCCGATGCAACCGGAGTTGCCGTGCTTTTATTCTTAAAAATCTTCATAACGAGCAAATAAACAAGTGCCGCTACAAGACCAATTAAAATTCTCGGCAAAACCGAAACAAGAGGATTGACGAATAACGGGTCTAAAACCGTAACGGGAGCTGTAGCTGCTCTTATCAAGCTGGCAACGCCCATTACTCCGCCGAGGATAACTCCGTATTTTACGCCCAAGACTACAGCACCGATTATAACGGGTATATGTATTGTTGTAGCCGATATCACTCCGAATGAAATCATTCCGATAGGTGTATAAACCATAATAATGATAAGTGCCGAGAAAATGCCTAAAATAGTTAATTCCAAAGTTTTTGATTTGATGTTCATAAGTATCTTGCGTCTATATGACGCTCCGACCTCCCAAGTGTAAATTATTTTTGATTTTTTTGATAAATAAGTCGCAATCCTTCCAACAGCAAATTGTCGTTGTACTCGATTTTGCGCTTGAAATATTTGACAACTACGCCGGATAATCCGCCCGTTGCCACAACGGTACATTTTTGCCCAAGCTCAGCCTCTATACGGTCGCACATACCGTCTATCATTGCGGCTGTTCCGAATATCATGCCGGAGCGCATACAATCGGCAGTAGTTGTTCCGACTACGCTTGAAGGCGCTTCAAAACCAATGGATTGCAAAAGCGAAGTCCTTGCCGTAAGTGCGTCAAGCGATATTACCATGCCCGGCATTATAACGCCGCCAATCATACCTTTTGTTGAGTCCAGCACCGAAAACGTGGTTGCCGTGCCCAAGTCTAAAACTATGGCGGGGCAGGGGTAATGCTCTATGGCGGCAACACAGCCTGCTACAAGGTCCGCACCGAGTATTGACGGGTTGCTTATCTTGATGTTAAGTCCGGTTTTTATGCCCGGCCCCACAACAAGAGGCATTAAGCCCGTAAGCTGTTTTATAGCCTGAGATACGGGAGCGGTAAGCTGAGGAACTACGGAACAGACTATAGCTCCGTCAACGTCCTTTAAGGGTGTACCGTAAATGTCCAGAATTGCACGTATATCAACCGCATATTGATCCTTTGTACGCAAACGGTCAGTTGATAATCGTGATACGAATTTCAATTCTCTGCCATCATACACACCCATAGTGATGTTTGTGTTGCCAATGTCCAGGGTTAATAGCATACGAACATTCCTTTCATTGTATTTTTTGCCAATGTATCGGCATGGAAATAATAGCATATATTGAGCGGTTTGTCAAATACATAGAATAAAAAACACACCACACTTTTTACGGTGTGATGTGCAATTATAAAAACTACATTGATGACGTTGGCGTTGATATCGCCTCAACGGCGGAAACAACATAAGACGCAGTATGACCTTCGCTCTCCGATGAGGTGCTTGTATCCTGTGCGCTTTCGCTCGGTGCTTCCGTTTCTACGCCGCTCTCTGCCTGCGATACCTCTGTACTGCCCGATACATCGGAGCTTTCGTCTTTTGAGGAAGCGGGTTTTTCGCCGACTGAATTTTCTTTGACGGCGTCAAAAATAGTTTTACCCGAATTGTCAAGAATTTGTACAGCCGCCCTAATCTGTGAATCGTCCTTAGGCTCAAGACTGTTTATCAAATATTTTTGGCGCTGTTCATCTGACATGGCGATAAATTTTTGGGGATTTATGCCCTTGCCGGAAAAGATTTTTTGACTCTTTGTAACAAAATCCTTTACAGGGATTGATATCGCCGAGCCGTCGCTGAGCTTTATTACTTTATTTTCGGTCACATTGCCTGCTGTGGGCTGACCTACTACACTTGCCTTGCCGTAATCCATCATTGCGCTTGTAAACAACTCTGCGCAACCGCTTGTGCCCTCGTTTATCAGTATGGCGAGAGACATATTTTTATAGAAAACGTTGTTGGACGTATAAAGCAGCTCGGTTGAGGCATTTGAATCTATGGAGTAAATCAAATCGCCTTCGGGAGTAAACAGATTAAGCATTTTGGCTGTCTGCTCCAGATTCCAACCCTTGCAATCACGCAAATCAATTATGATATGATCCGGCTTTTGCAGTGTCATTGCATTATTTATTTGCGCTTCAAATTGCTCAAATGTGTTTTCGGTAAAATTCAAAACTTTGATAATTGCGTGCTTATCATCGTACTTTTTAGTAACAACGGTATTCTCCGGGACTTCCTCGTTTACAAGCTCCTCGTACTCTTCCTTACTGTAGTATTTTATCTGGTTATCGTTCAAGCCGTCTATGTAACCGTTGCAAATAGAGTCCTGAAGCTCCTTTTCCGGAATAGCGTGTACATAATAGCGTCTTACGGACTGGTCAATTTCATTAAGCTTGTCGAACATTTCCATTCTATTATTAAAATCCGTAATTCTGCTGTTGAATTTATCGGTTGCAAACATATAACCGAGCGATATTGACGCAGCGGCAGAGGTTGCCATAAGTGCGATTGTAATTCCTACCGAAACTTTTTTTCTCAAATCAAATCACCGCCCTTGTGTTTAATCAATATTCCGTCATGGGATTGTATTTTACACCCCAAAGTCTTGTTTCAAAGTGAAGATGAGGGCCTGTGGATTCTCCCGTACTTCCTACATAACCGATGACCTGCCCCTGAGCCACATATTCACCGGAGGAAACTATGGCGTTTGACAAATGCGCATATAATGTGGATTTGCCGCCGCCGTGATCTATCATGACGTATCTGCCGTAGCCGCCGCCGCAGCCGCAGCTCCAGTATTTGCCCCAGTTATGCTCACAATAATTATCTACAAATGTAACAGTGCCGGATTGTGCCGCCAGTACCGGTGTGCCGAAGATTCCGCTGCCGGCTATATCAATGGCTCCGTGATTATACGAGCCTCTGTCCTCGTTCCACTCGGATGTAAGCAGATAGAAGCCGGGAGTAGGCCAAATGTAGCTTCCATCGGAAGTAACATACGAGCCTCCGCCCGAATTGCCGTCGTCGGGGTCGTCAGGGTCATCGGGTTCTTCGGGCTGCTGTTGCTGAACCTTGCGTTCCTCTTCAATCCGTCTTTGCTCCTCATAGTACGATTCTATCTCCCGGTTTATCTGAGAAAGCGCAGAGTTGTTTTCCTCTACAAGCGATTCGTGTTTCCACAGCTGAGCGTTCAGCGTATCCATTGCGGCCTGGTTTTCGTCCTTTAACTGCTGCAATTCCGCCTGTTTTGCGGTTTGTGCCTCAAGCTCCTTGTTTACATCGGCCTTTTTTGCTTCGATTTCTTTACGCTGTTTTGTTATAACGGACATCTTCTTTTTAAGACCGTTTATAAGCTTCGTGTCAAAGTCGGATATGGATTGTACCAAATCAACCTTATCCATAAAATCGGTAAAATCTGCGGCTCCGAGAATAAGCTCCAGAGAAGAAGCCTCGCCTGCCATATAAATAGCCCTGAGCCTTTCACGCAGAAGATCAAGCGTATCCTCTATTTCCTCTTTGGCCTTGTGTATTTCTTTTTGCTTTTCGGCAATTTCATCATTTAAATCGTCTATTTTACTGTTTGACAGGGATATTTGTGCGTTGATGGTTTCAATTTTTCTCTTTATAGCGTCTAAGTATTCCTGTTGACGGGCTATATCGTTTTTTGTTTCCGCAATAATGCTTTCGTACTCGCTGTTTTGCTGTTCAAGCTGGGCTTGACGGTATTCCATATCGTCAATATCGCTTGCTTTTGCAAGTGTAACAGAGCCGATAAGCAGAGCCGATGCTAAAATTACGGATAATACGGTTTTTTTACCAGCCAAGTATCTCTCCTCCTTCTTTCTTCAGATATTTACCTATGGAGATAAATCCGCCTGCCGCACCGATTAGGATTCCTGCTATTATGAATATTACAAGAACTGCGCCGTAAACACTGCTGAAGGATATCCACTTAAAGCTTACGATATTGTTTACAGCCGCCATAATACCGTCATACAGGAACATGAGTGCCAATGACGAGATAACTCCGGAGATAAGACCCATTACCATACCTTCTATAACAAAAGGTATTCTTACAAAAAGGTCTGTTGCACCTACGGATTTCATTATGCTTATTTCAAATCTGCGCGCATACATGGTCATACGTATGGTGTTTGAGATTATAAACAGAGAAATCAAGCCGAGAATTATTATAATCCAAACTCCCGCCGAGGTAACAAGCCTGTCCAGCTTAGTAAGCTTTTCAGCTACATCACTGCGGTTGCTTATTTTATTTACGCCGTTTATAGCCTGAAGCTTTGATACGGTTTCCTTATACTTTGATAAATCTGTTATGGAGATATGGTACGCATTTGGCAGAGGATTGGATTTACCCGTCATTTCATTGAATATTTCTCCCAAGGATTCCTGATACTGCTTTATGGCGTCATCCTTTGAGAAAAATACACATTCGCTTATATTGGGTACTTTCTTTATTTCCTGACCGAGTGCGATAGCCTCTAATTTTGAAACATCGTCGTTCAAATAGACATAGACGATATTTTTATCTCCTATAGATTTAACAACATCTTTAACATTCAATGAAATCAATGTAGCCGCACCGGTAAGCAGCAGGCAGGACACCAATACGCCTATTGACGCAAGCGACATTGAACGGTTATTCCAAATATTTTTAGTTCCCTCTTTCAGCAGGTATAATACCGTACTGAGCCTGAAACGTTTTTTTACACCCTTCATAATTTAGTCCTTTCTATATATACACGAAATACACAATAAATCGTAGTCATGTTCGATTGTTTTCATTTTACCGCAGTGTACCGCTAATCTGCCGAGGCAAATCATGCTGTACTGACATCCGGCGGCAATCAAATAAAAACAGAGTTTGCATTAACCGAAGAAAAAGTCGTCAACGTCGTCAAGCTCAACAGCCCGGTTGAGTGATGTATCGCTGAGAACACAGCCGTCTTTTATTTCAACTATTCGTTTGCCGAATACCGTTACAAGCTCCTGCTCATGCGTTACTATTATAACGGTAGTGCCGTGCTTGTTTATTTCACTGAGCAGGTCAAGTATCTCATATGACATTTCAGGGTCTATATTACCGGTTGGCTCGTCTGCAATTATTATAGACGGATTGTTGACAAGCGCTCTTGCAAGGCTTACTCGCTGCTGTTCTCCGCCGGAAAGCTCGCTTGGTCTGCTTTTCATCTTATCGCTGAGCCCTACAAGCTTTAATATATACTGAACTCTTTTCTTTATCATTGCGGGGTGCGCACCTATACAGCGCATGGCAAAGGCAACGTTTTCATATACTGTCATTTTGTCTATAAGTCTGAAATCCTGGAACACTATGCCCATCATTCTGCGCAGATACGGTACGTCCTTTCTCTTTAAATCGGCAAGAGAAATATCATTGATTATTATATCGCCTGAGGTTGGTGTTTCCTCATGCATAATAAGCTTTAAAAATGTACTTTTACCTGCACCGGAGGAGCCGACTATAAATACAAATTCTCCATCATCTATCTTTATGTTAATGTTTTTAAGCGCATGTGTTCCCGACTGATATATCTTAGATACATTATTAAATTCAATCATTTCATAACCACCTTTACATAACCATACATACCCATTCTCAATATTGCGCCGGTATTGTGAAGACGCAACATACAACCCGTGCCGTTACAAAATCTGCGGTAATACGTCAGAATAATCCGGCAGGGTACAAAATAACAGTCTTTGAAAAAATGGATACTCGTTTTAATAACTTCGATTGACACACTCTGTCAATACGGCAAAAGTGCTGAGAATACATATGCACAATATAAGCCGTATATAGCCCCAGAAGGGCATTGTCGATATTTGGTGTATACCAAAAATCAACGTTATAGAGATAACTTTAAAATAAAATAATGCAAATCATAAAACAAATGCAAATATCATAAAATCAAATTCAGTGATAACAACAAAACAGTCAACCCTGTAAATAAAGCCTTAAAAATGCAAAAGACTTAAATCTTAGGTTGACTGTCACTATATTCCGTTAAAACAGTGTATTACCGCCGATATCAGTATTTTGTGGGATTGGCGGTAAGATATTTATTAACCATCAGAGCTACCTTGAATACTATAGCGTCATCAAACTCACGCAGGTCAAGACCTGTAAGCTTTTTAATCTTTTCAAGCCTGTAAACGAGCGTATTGCGGTGTACAAACAGCTTGCGTGAGGTTTCGGAAACGTTGAGGTTATTCTCAAAGAATTTTTGAATAGTAAACAATGTTTCCTGGTCAAGGGAATCTATAGAGCCTCTTTTGAACACCTCATTGAGGAACATATCGCATAATGTTGTGGGCAGCTGATAAACAAGCCTTGCTATACCCAGGTTATCATAGCTTACAATAGTGCGTTCGGTATCGAATACCTTACCCACCTCAAGAGCAACCTGAGCTTCCTTGAAGGAACGTGCTATTTCACGTATACCAACTACAGTTGTGCCTATGCCCACTACGCAGTGAGTGTAAAACTCGCCGGAGAGTGTATCTACAATGGAGCCGGCAAGCTTTTCTATATCCTTTTGCTCTATATTCGGGCGAATCTCCTTTACAAGAGCTATATCCTGTTCGCTTATATTTATAACAAAATCCTTTGATTTGTCGGGGAACAAATTCTGAATAACGTCAAAAGCGGAAACTTCGGTTTTAGAGGTGATTTTGATAAGAATACATACCCTTGAAACCTCTGCATTGAATCTTAGTTCCCTCGCCTTGAGATAGATATCTCCGGGCAGGATATTGTCGAGTATTACGTTTTTAATAAAGTTGCATCTGTCATATTTTTCATCAAAGTGTTGTTTTATGCTTGAAAGGGATATTCCGAGAAGCATTGCATATTTTTGCGCAAGCTCGTCACTGCCGGATACAAAAACGGCATACTCTGCTTTAGGACCGGGACCGAAAGCTTTAAAGGTTTGACCGTTTATTATAAATGCAGTTGGAAAATTAAGAGTTTCCGCATTTACTCCGTCAATAACTTCTCCTATTTTGCCAAGATCGCTACAAGCGATAACAACGGAGGTTTTATCTACAACCCCTATTGTTCTGTCAATCGCATCACGCATTTGATGTATTACACCTTGAAACAGCCTGTTTGACATTTAAATCCCCCGATTTCATTTTGTAATTCACCGGCACAGATTACTTTTTTATCAATAGTAACCAACGCCAACGTAGTTATCATATACATTTTACACAAAAAAAAGAAAAAATGCAACAGCTAATAAAAGATTTTTTTGAATTTTTTGTTGAAATAGCAAATTTTTTATGACAATTTACATTTAGTTCATAAATTAAGATGTAAATATGTGGCAATACATTGATGCAAATAACGCAGATTTAAAAATACTAAATATAAACCGAAAGGGTCTTTAAACAGACCTGCAAAAGCATTATAACTCTGCTTTGCCCAAGCCGTCGTAGCTGTCTAAAAACGGTTTAAGCTTAGCGAATATGGTTTTCACTCCGCCAAAGCTGTCGCTCTCTATATTGAGAGGCATTATCGGGTCATGTACGCTTAGACGCAGCAAGAACCAGCCGTCGCCGCCGTTTTTATCAAACGATACACGTATACCCTCATGATTATCCGGGGCAATGTTCCATCCGTCATGCTTTTGAGCATAGTCAAGTAAATCTTCTATTATGCCGTTGCCGTATTCCCTGAAATTCTGTACGGTTATGGGAATGCGTATTTCGGCGCTTTCAACAGGCTCCTCCAACTTTTCAATAAGAGAGTTGAGCGTTTTACCTTCTTTTCTAAGCTGAGCTGCTTTTATTATTATTTTTGTAACAAGATAGGCGCCATCGTCCAAAAAATAGTTTTCCTTCATGGCGGCGTGCCCTGATGTTTCAATGGCAAGCGGACAGTTTATGCCCTCGGAATTAAGCCTTAACGCTTCGTTTATTACGTTTCTGTATCCTCGTTTAAAGCGTACGTGCCTGCCGCCAAGCTCTCGCTCTATAAATTTTTTTAACCCGGATGAGGTTATACTGTCTGTTACAACGGCACCGCCGGGGTTGTTCTCCAGAGCGATTGCCGAGGCTATTGCCACAAGACGGTTGCGGTTTATCTCCTTGCCGGTCATGTCAACGGCGGCACCTCTGTCCACATCAGTGTCAAAAATAACTCCCAAATGTGATTTTGAGCGTATAACTGCCTTTGACAGTGACTCAATGGCGTCCTTGTTTTCGGGATTCGGCGCATGATTGGGGAAATGCCCGTCAGGCTCTAAAAACTGACTTCCGGAGATATTTGCACCTAAAGGCTCAAGCACATTATAAGCGTAGAAGCCGCCCACACCGTTTCCGGCGTCAACTGCTATTTTAAAACCGTTTAACGGCTTTTCGTAATCTTCGGAGTTTACGCCCTTACGTATTATATCTCGCAGTCTTTCTGCATAACGGCTCATGTAGTCCGTACTTTCGCAGATTCCGCCGCCGCAAACGTCTGGAGTGACCGAGTTTTGCGCATAAAGCAGGATTTTTTCAAGGTCAATGCCGTCAATGCCGCCGGACGGCGTAAAGAATTTTAGCCCGTTTCGATCAAACGGATGATGACTTGCGGTTATTTGTATAGCTCCGTCACAGGCAAGGTCGAGCGTTGCCATGAACATTGCAGGCGTTGAAGACATACCGCAATCGTATACTTTACAGCCGAGGCTTACAAGCTTTTCAACAGCAGATGTGAGTATTCTTTCTCCTGATATTCTACAGTCACGTCCTATTGCAATGCATAGAGAGGGGACGTCTTTATCGCATTTTTCGGCAAGCCATGCGGCGAAAGCCGCAGTTATACTCTTTATTGTGTTGTCGGTCAGCTCTACCGGATTGCCAACCTCGGTTTGTACAGCGATTCCTCTTATATCAGTACCGCTTTTAAGCTTTTTCCAAAAGTTATTCAATACGTCTGCCATACAAAAACCTCCAATTTATATTTTTATATTTTAGTGTAATCTTAATTGCCTGCTGCTTCTGTATGCGCATTGTCAGCGCATTAAGTTTAACGCAGGTACTAAAAACTATTTGTGTTCGGTAATTGTGTAAAGCGAAAGCCGGACGGAAAATATAAATCCGTAATTGCCTATGCTTATACCTATTATACCATACGGCAATAAATTTGTCGATTGTTTCTGCATAAAATACACCTGATATTTTAACAATAGATTTATACTGATACAGGAAAAGAGGAATAACCATGCCGAGTGTAATAGATATGAGGGGAATAAAAAAACGTTATTGCGTTGATGACGAGTTCTTTTATGCACTTGATAATATTAATTTAAGTGTACAGAAAGGAGAAATGCTTGCAATATTGGGCAAATCCGGTTCGGGAAAATCCACATTAATGAATATTCTGGGCTGCCTTGACATACCGTGTGAGGGCGAATATATGCTTGACGGGTACAATGTTTTGGAAATGACCTCAACAGAGCTTGCGCATATAAGAAGCGACATTCTGGGATTCATATTCCAGAGCTTTAATCTTATTCCGTCGCTAACAGCTCTTGAAAATGTTGAACTGCCGCTTATATATAAAGGCATCTCCTCGGCAAAACGCAGAAAAACAGCTGTGGAGGCGCTTGCCTCAGTCGGACTTGAGAAGCGTATGGAGCATAAGCCGAGTCAGCTCTCCGGCGGGCAGCAGCAAAGGGTTGCCATTGCCAGAGCGATTGCCTCCGACCCATCGGTCATATTGGCCGATGAACCAACGGGTAATTTAGATGAGCAATCCGGCAGGACTGTTATGGACATAATACTGTCGCTGAATAAGCAGGGTAAGACGGTAATAATAATTACTCACGATAAAAGTATAGCCGCAATAGCCCGACGAAGAATAACTATAAGTAACGGTCGTATAGTGTAATATATACAAAAACAAAATCGTATATATGTATAAAATGACAGTTTATGACGGCAGAATGCACAAATAAATTTTAATTTTGTTGTTGACATTTACCAAACGCTGTGCTATAATACAGTGCGATGTGGGGGTTCACACGGAAAAACAGTAAAAAGCTGTTGATAAGCCGGTAGGGTCTTGCGCTGATAAAGATGACACAATTACAGTGAGATTGACTTATATTATAAAGCACATCAGCAAATATAGCCGTGATATTGAAAATGACCGTATCCGAAAATCTGTGTGAAAACCCGTTTATATAGATATTTTATTTTGGTTGGAGGAATTTATATGTCACCTTTAATAGAAATGCATCAGGTAGATGTCGGCTCATTTCTTTCCGTACTGGACAGCTGTGAGGGCAACGTTTATCTGGTAACAAGAGAAGGAGATCATCTCAATTTAAAGAGTAAGCTTTCTCAGCTTATAGGTCTTACAAGACTTATAGAGGGCGGAAAGATAGCTCAGGCGATGATACTCTGCGAAAAGCAGGAGGATGAAACCAAACTGTTCAGGTTTAACCTGCTTGGCGATATGTCGTCCGTAAAGGAGAACAAAAAAGCGGTGTAAGCAAACAGGGCTGTCGCACGTTCAGTGCGACAGCCCTGTTTGAAGTAATATGTAATAGTGAATAGTGAATAGTGAATAATGAATAATGAATAATGAATAATGAATATTATACGTCTGTAGGTCAGGAACATTTTCATCAAGGTGAAGGCTTGCATCCGGTATATTTTTATAGATATGATTTTACAATGCTTACGGGCTGTTTCAAGTTTTTTTATTTGAAACAGCCCGTTTTCGTCTATTATTTGATTTTCATCTGCAAAACCGTGTTGAGTATATAGAGAATTATCAGGTGAGCAGGGTAAAAAATATAAAAGAAGTATTTCAGCTTGAGCTTACCCTTTTTGCCGTTGTAAAGCAATATTGGTATATAGGACAGCAGACACCAGTTTTGTATATGGAATTTTCCGTTGAAAAAGTCGGTATGATAAAACGTAAGCAGAGAAAACGGAACTATAGTCAATGGTTTAAATGCATGGAACGAATAAAATACGGCTATGAGCGTAACTCCGTACCAGCCGTAATCGGTACGCAGGTAATTCGCCAAAAATGCACCCGCCGCCACTGCAAGCACGGCAAGTGGAATATAGTATTTGTTCTTTTCTATAAGCACATCTGCCGCCCATATGCATAAAAGACCTATCAGAAGCGTAAAGAACACATTGTTGTTCCAAATATAAAAAAACTTTTGTTTAAAAGCCAAATCGAACGGTACTTCGGATATAAGCGCAAATGCAAAAAGACGTATTGCGTATTTCTTTACGCTTTTTGTGTGAAAATAACCCTCGACTATCAAAAAGCAGAAGATGGGGAACGCCAGCCTGCCTACGCCTCTTAATGTATAATAAGCAGGATGGTGATAATCGAGCAGTACGGCGGTTGAATGGTCTATAAGCATGGATAAAACCGCAATTATTTTAAGTGCTGTCTGTGATAATCCGTATTTGTCCAAAAATTTTTTCATAGCTGTCACCTAACCTAAAACAATATTCTCAAGCTCACGTACATCATGTGCAAAAACCTCTGCGCCGAAGCTGCGCATTTGAGCCTCAAGGCCATAGCCGTACAATACGCCTATAAAGCCGCATCCGGCAAGCATTGCGCCTTCAGCGTCAAATTTTGTATCGCCTATCATCACGGATTCGTTATTATTAAATCCCATAGTGTCCATTACATAGAGTATAACGTCACGTTTCAGCTTGCGTGTGCCGTCGGTTTTTGAGCCGCATATAAAGTCAAAGCAATCGTATAAACCTATATGCTTGAGAACGTCTATTGCAAGCTGTTCGTTTTTTGATGTAGCCGCAACTACCGTTTTACCTGCGGCTTTAAGATTAATCAGAAGCTCCTTAATACCGGGATATGCCCTGTTTATATACATACCCTCCTCAAGATAGTGCTTTATATATATGTCAACGCCACGTTTTGCCTCCTGCTCTGTTAAGCCGCAAAGCTCAACAAAGGTGGTAAACAGAGGAGGACCGATATATTTTGTATAGTCGTCAAGCTCAGGTACGGAAAAGCCCATATCGTTAAGAGCTTTTGTAAGGCACAGTTTTATTCCGTCGGCAGATTCGGAAAGCGTGCCGTCAAGGTCGAACATAATAAGCTTTCGGTCAGTCATTTGTGTCACCTGCAAATTTTAAATCTGTCTTTTCCTGAAATTTCCCGGCATCTACCGCAAATCTTGTATGGCTTCCGTGCGCTATCAGCCCTTTTGCGTCGTAGGCGCATATTTCAAAATCGAATTTTCGTCCGTCTATGTTCACAAGCTCCGCCTCTACGCTGATTACGGCGTTGAGAGGCGATGCGCTTATATGATTTAAATCTATTTTTGTACCTACGGTTGTTACTCCGTCCTTAACATACATATCGGCAAGCTTCATAGCGGTGTTTTCCGCCCATGCCGTGACTACGGGCGTTGCGAGTACACGCAGGCTTCCGCTGCCCACATTTACCGCAAGATGATTGTCTTGTACGGTATATTCCTGTTTGAGCAACTTTTTTTCACTCATGTTTAAAACCTCTCTTGAAATATATAAAATGATTATGTTATAATAATTAGTGATTTTGCGACTTGTGTAAATCAGCATCAAGGCTCCGTAAAATTCCAGCAAAGCCTTGTCTTTAAAGTATAGGCAAAAAGCAATCGCCTTTTAAGCAGAAATAGTATAACATACTTTTTTACAAAAATAAATAGAGAGTTTACGGGGGTGGTCAAAATAGTTTCTTCCGCCAATGCCGGGGGCAGAATACACACCATGGATGAAATACGAGGCTTTGCCATCATCTGTATGGTTTTTTTTCATGCGTTTTACACTATGGCGTTTATGTTTGGCATAGGCTGGGGCAAAACACTGCTCAGCTTTTTTGCACCTGCGCAAATGTACTTTGCCTGCGGCTTTATAATAATATCGGGCATATCTTCAAGGCTTAGCCGTTCCAATCTAAAAAGAGGCTTGAAGCTGCTGCTGATTGCCGCAGTTATAACGCTTGTAACATTAAACTTTGAGGGTAATGAAATATATTTCGGTATACTGCACTTGCTTTCAATATGTATGATAACAGCGGATTTTGCCATACCGGTTACGGATAAAATTCCGATACCCGTTACTGTAACGGTTTGCGCCGTATTGTACTATGTTACTTATGATGTGTTTGCACGCATACTGCACATACCGTTTTACGGAAGTATACGCTTACCCGGTTTTTTATATCAAAACGACTGGTTCTCACCGCTGGGCTTCTGTACGGCTAATTTTGTTTCCGCCGATTATTTTCCGATATTGCCGTTTATATTTATGTATTTTATCGGTCTTTCGGTGGGAAGGCTTGCAAAAGAGGGGAAATTCCCCCGGTTTTTATATAAATCAAGAGTACCGTTTTTAGCGTTTGCGGGGAGGCATACTCTTATTATTTATGTAGCGCATCAACCTATAATCTACGGTATATTATTACTGTATACGTACATTTTCAGGTGATTTATAAATCAAGAAAGGATTATGAAACATATGGATTACGCACAAAAGCTTGCACAGCAGTTTAATCTCAACCCTGTGCATATTCAAAACGTTATTGATTTGCTTGACGAGGGCAATACAATACCTTTTATAGCCCGTTACCGTAAAGAGGCGCACGGCTCTCTTGACGACCAGGTTATAAGAGAGATAAGCGACAGATTAGAGTATCTGCGCAGCCTTGATAAGCGCAGAGATGAGGTAAAGGCACTTATTACAGCTCAGGAAAAGATGACCGACGAAATCAACGAACAGCTTGATAAGGCGGAAACTCTGGCTGAGATAGATGATATCTACCGTCCGTTCAGACCTAAAAAGAAAACGAGAGCTTCGGTTGCAAAGGAAAAGGGCTTGGAGCCGCTTGCTGCGTATATACTTGAACAGAATGACACGGAATGTGACCCGATTGTGCTTGCGGAGAGCTATATAAACGAGGAAAAAGGAGTAAAAACCGCAGAGGAAGCTTTGCAGGGCGCAATGGATATAATTGCAGAAACCGTATCCGATAATGCGGAGATTAGAAAAAGACTCAGAAATATCGTATGGTTTAACGGCAATGTTGTATCGGAGGCGGCGGACAAGGACGCCGAGTCGGTATACACAATTTATTATGATTTTAAGGAGCCTGTAAGCAAGATAGCCGGACATAGAATACTTGCCATTAACAGGGGCGAAAAAGAGGACTTCCTCAAGGTATCTGTAGAGGTTGACCCCACAAGACCCATGAATATGATATATTCCGTTATGCTTAAGGGCGATTCAAAGTGCAGTGAAATTGTAAAGCTTGCCTGTGACGACGCCTACGACAGACTTATCTATCCGTCGGTTGAGAGAGAGATAAGAACGGAGCTTACCACAAATGCCTCCGAAAGCGCCATAAAGCTGTTTTCGATGAATCTTCGCCAGCTTTTAATGCAGCCGCCGGTTAAGGGAAAGGTTGCACTTGGACTTGACCCCGGATACCGTACAGGATGTAAGGTTGCGGTGGTTGACGCTACAGGCAGAATTTTGGATACAACGGTTATTTATCCCACCCACTCCGAGGCAAGGGTAAAGCAATCAAAGGAAATATTAAAGGGACTTATAAAGAAGCACCATGTGGATATAATTTCCATAGGCAACGGTACGGCATCAAAGGAAACGGAAATGTTTACCGCCGAGGTTATATCGGAGATAGACGAGCCTGTTTCGTACATGGTGGTAAGCGAAGCAGGCGCTTCGGTATATTCTGCGTCAAAGCTTGCCGCAGCCGAATTGCCAGACCTCGACTTAACTCTCAGAAGTGCGGCGTCTATAGCAAGACGTCTACAGGACCCGCTTGCCGAGCTTGTTAAAATAGAGCCTAAGGCAATAGGCGTAGGTCAATATCAGCATGATATGCCGCAAAAGAGGCTTGGAGAAGCTCTTGACGGCGTAGTTGAGGATTGTGTAAACTCAGTTGGAGCAGACCTCAACACAGCGTCACAGGCATTGCTTTCCAGAGTTGCGGGTATTACGGCGAACACGGCTAAAAATATAGTTGCATACAGAGAGGAAAACGGAGCCTTCAAAACACGTGCGGAGCTTAAAAAAGTGCCGAAGCTCGGGCCGAAAGCGTTTGAGCAGTGCGCAGGCTTTTTGCGTGTTGCGGAGAGTAAGAATCCGCTTGACAGCACAGGCGTACATCCCGAATCCTATACAGCGGCAAAGGCTCTTATAGAGCTTTGCGGATGCAGTCTTTCGGATATTAAAAACGGCGGCATAGCAGGGCTTAGAGAAAAAGTAAATGAGATAGGTCTGGAAAATGCCGCAGAACAGATAGGTATAGGCGTACCCACGCTCAACGATATAGTTTCAGAGCTTGTTAAGCCCGGACGTGACCCTCGTGACGAGCTGCCTGCACCGATACTCAGAACGGACGTACTGGACATGAACGACTTGAAGCCGGGTATGGAGCTTAAGGGTACAGTAAGAAACGTAATTGATTTTGGCGCATTTGTAGATATAGGAGTACATCAGGACGGACTTCTGCATATATCTCAGATAAGCGACAGATATATCAAGCATCCCTCCGAGGTACTCAAGGTTGGAGATGTGATAAGAGTATGGGTAATGTCTGTAGATACTAATAAAAAGAGAATTGCACTTACAATGCGTGAGGGCAACAGCGGAAAATAAAATGCACTTGAAAGGTATTGATGTAAATGAAGCTGGGAATAGTTGGATTACCAAATGTGGGAAAAAGCACGCTTTTTAACGCTATTACAAATGCGGGGGCACAATCAGCCAACTATCCGTTCTGCACAATAGAACCCAATGTGGGTGTTGTTGCCGTACCGGCTAAAAGACTTGATACGCTTGCCGCGATGTATAAGCCCGATAAGTATACGCCTGCGTCTATAGAATTTGTAGATATAGCAGGTCTTGTAAAGGGTGCTTCAAAGGGTGAGGGACTTGGAAATAAGTTCCTTTCAAATATAAGAGAGGTGGACGCAATAGTTCACGTTGTACGCTGCTTTGAAAGCTCGGATATAGTCCACGTTGAGGGCAGTGTAGACCCCGTAAGGGATATAGAAACCATAAATCTTGAGCTTATTCTCTCCGATGTGGAGGTTTTGGACAGACGTATAGATAAAGCCATGAAAATGGTAAAGGCGGATAAAAAATATCAGGCTGAGGTTGATTTCTTCAACAGAGTAAAGGATGTACTCAACGAGGGTAAATCCGCACGCTCGATTCAATGTACCGAGGACGAAGCAGACCTGCTTTCAACGGTATCACTGCTTACCAACAAGCCTGTAATCTATGCGGCAAATATGAGTGATTCCGATTTTGCAAACGGCATAGAGAACAGCAGGCACTATCAGAGTGTATGCGCTCTTGCAAAAGAGGAACACGCTGGCGTACTGCCGATTTGCGCTGAGGTTGAAGCGGAAATAGCCGATATGGACAAGGAGGAAAAAGAGATTTTTCTTGCCGATATGGGACTTAATGAATCCGGACTTGACAGACTTATAAGGGAATGTTATTCTCTGCTCGGACTTATCTCTTATCTTACAGCAGGCAAGCCGGAGGTAAGAGCGTGGACAATAAAGAGAGGTACAAAAGCTCCTCAGGCGGCAGGTAAAATACATACCGACTTTGAGCGCGGCTTTATAAGAGCGGAGGTAATAGCCTTTGACGACCTGATGAGCTGTGGCTCTATGGCGGCGGCAAAGGAAAAGGGTCTTGTACGCTCGGAGGGCAAGGAATATGTAATGCAGGACGGCGATATAGTGCTGTTCAGGTTTAATGTTTAATCAAATTTAAATTATGCGGCAAGGGGATGATTACTGTGAAAAGACGTTTTTATATAACGTTTATGCTTATGGCTTTTATACTCTCGGTGATATGCGGATGTACCATACAAATAAATACGGGCGGCGGCACGTCGTCTGTAAGCACGGCGGATTCATCATCGGCTGATGAATCATCGCAAATCAGCTCTATAGAGTCGGTAAGCTCAGCACAGAGTATATGGGAAAGCTTGCCGGAGAGCGAGCCTCAAAGTACAACCGAAAGCGAAGATATACCGGCACTTGAAAGCAAACTTGATAAGCTTAGAAGAACGATGGATATTGAGGAAAAGGTGCGCATAGCGTTTTTGGGCGTTTTGTCAGAAAACTGGAGTTTTACTCAGGTTATGCAAAGAGCCGCAAAATGGGACGGCTATGACGTTTTGTATGAAATTCCCGATGAATATATGATTTCGGGCGACAGAGGTCAATACAACGATAACGTATATCTTATAATTCCTGCCAAGGGCTACAGGCTGGCTGTGGGTAAGGTAAACCCCGAAAACGGCAATGAAATAACCGAATTTTATTACAGCGGCAGTGATGATTCCCCGATAATTTTTATGGAGAGCGCAGATATCTCTGATATCACAAGCCTTGTAAGATGTACCAAGGGAACGGACGATGTGGAGTTTTTTACCGGCTTCAGCGGTGCAACAGGCAGACTGCGCTGTGAGGGCATTGCAAACGTCAATGATGTTACAAAGTACGGCTCGTTTGATATAAACAGTATTATCATTTATAATCAGGATATATATGATTACATCTATTATACTCTGCCGGTAACGCAGTTCCAGACTCCGGCATCAAGGAGAGAACAGCTTATGAAGGGGCATATGTACACCGTATTTACTTACGGCAGTAAGCCTGATTTTTACCTTGCGGCATGGTATGATGTGGGTAATAATCACATGAATACGCTGTATTCAGAGGACGGCAACAGCTGGACAGAGGTAAACACAGCAAGAGGATAAAAATAAAAACAGCATGAGCGACTTTTAAAAGTAACTCATGCTGTTTTTTATATTTCAGTATTATTTCTTCTCTGCTTTTTCGGTAGGAGCATCGGGAGCATTCCTGCGAACACTGTCAATGCCGTTAAGGCAGGAAGCCTTTTTCTTATAGCCCTCGGATGTGGCTATAATCTCACCGTTTCTGGCTTTCAGGCGGAAGCGGTATTCTCCGGCCTTGTCAACATACATTTCAAACTTCGGGTTTTTCTCGGTTGCATAACCCTCTACAGTCTGGTCTTCCAGAGAGGCTATAGGAGCATTGGTAGCTACGCTTTTAATTCCGTTTTTGCAGGATGCCTCTGACTTATATACCTCAGAGGTAGCGATAACCTCGCCGTTTGTCGCCTTTAAATCGAATTTAACGCCGGTGTTTGTTTCTCTAATAATAAACTTGCCCATTTTTACATCTTCCTTCCTTTTCCCGCAGAAGCGGTATTCATACTCAGATTTTACAACAAAAGATTTCAAAATGCAATGCTATTTCACAAAAAAGCTGCAAAAATCTCAAAAAATTTGTGTTTATTGAGAATAAAATACAAAAAAATTACCTAAATTATAAGAAATACCTTGACAGGTGAGGTTTCACGTCCCTCTTAGAGAAGGTGGCATCGCCTTAGGCGATGACGGAAGGAGTATCCGCAGGCACATTGCACACAAAATTGTTGTAAATATCAGCTTTGTTTCCTGCGGCTAAAGTTTATGCTTGCCCTCTCCGTCAACACCTATGGTGTTGACACCGTCTCGCCTGCCGGCTCGGTCGGCACTTTTGCGATTGCAT
>CADBRB010000149.1 GCA_902796955.1 uncultured Ruminococcus sp. | reverse complement strand
TGACCGATTTGTCGACAGTCTAACAGCGGCACATCTTTTGAGATGTGCCGCTGTTTTATATTGTGTCTAATTTGAAATTATCATTTTACTGCAAGCTTACCGGGTGTTTTGAGCGTACTGTAAATCTTTTTGGTACCAACAGTTCTGAATGAACGAACAGTATAATAGTATTTTGTCTTTGTTGCGTTTGTAACCGTCGTATCATTGAATGTTATTGTAGTACCCTTTGTAATAGTCTTTATAGCTTTAAAGCCGCTTGACGCCTTTGTTGAGCGGTATACAACATAGCCCGAAGCACCGTCTATTTTGTTCCATGTCAACGATATCTTCTTGTTATTGATTATATTTGCCTTGCTCAATACAGGCGTATTCGGCACAGCCTTACCCGCTATACCCGTCTTTACATATCCGCTGTATACAGGAGCATTATTTACATTCCTGTATGCTCTGAGAGTGTAGTAATACTGTGTACCGCACACAGCTGTTTTATCTATAACAGATGTTTTTGTTCCTCCTACCGCAGTAGCTACCTTCTTCCAGCCTGAGGTCTGCTTGGTTGAACGGTATAAAACGTATCCGTCCGCACCGGTTATCTTTGCCCAGTTAAGCTTTATCGAGTTATAGTTTGTAGAGATTGCGCCCTGAATCTTAGGCGTAAGCAATGTGGTTTTACAGCTTATACCGGGTTTATCATAGTCGCTTAATACGTTCTTCTTGTTGTATGTTATATATGAACGTATTGTATAGTAATATGTTACTCCGCAAAGAGCAGTCGTGTCTGTATATGTAAGCACGGTGTTCTTTGTTATTGTCTTTATAGCTTTCCAACCTGTTCCGTCGCTCTTGGTCGTTCTGTAAATATAGTAGCCGTTTGCTTCGGCAATCTTGTTCCAGGTAAGCTTAATTGAATTATAGCTTGCGCAGGTTGCCTTTGAGATAGTCGGCTTTGACGGCGTAATTGTAACGCCGACGCCTGCATTGTAGCCGCTCCACACGTCACTGCCGTCTACTCTTGTATATGCTCTTGCGGTGTAGTAATAAGTTGCTCCGCAGGTTAGCTTTGTATCGGTATAGGTTAAAACCGTTGGGCTGGTGGTTGTGGTTACTTCCTTAAATCCTCCGGTTGCCGTTGTTGAACGGTATATGCGGTAACCGGTTGCACCCTTAACCGCCTGCCATGTTATAGCGGCTGATGTATTTGATTTTCTGATAACAGAAGTTAGCTTGGGATTCGGCGGAACTGCCTTTGCGCTCAACGCATTGCTGTAGCCTCCGATGAACGTTTCACTGTCAACGTCTATATAGGCGCAAATCTTATAATAATACAACGTACCGCTGATTAGATTTTCATCTGTGTAAGTTACCGTATTCCTGTTTGCTATGGCTTTAATTTCTTTCCAGTTGTCATCTGTATTTTCCGAGCGGTACAGCTTATAGCCGCTTACGCTTTTCATTGCTTCCCACTTAATTGTAATCGAATTATAGGACGCACTTTCCACAGTAAGGAGCTTAGCTGCAGGTATCTTTGTTCTGCCCATAACAGTAGCCGACGGTCTGCTCTCGGAATTGCCTACCTTAGCTATAACCCTGTAGAAATACAGATATTCATAGCCCAGTCCGCCGTGAGTATATGAGAGTGTATTTTCTCCAACCTCCGCTATGGTTGTAAAATTCACCTCATCCATAGAATATTGTAATATATAGCTTGTTGCAACATCAATCTTTTCCCACGTTACTATAAGCTCTGTTGAGCTTTTAGCCTTTACCGAAAGTATCTTCGGTTTCACAATTCCCACATATGCATCTACAGAGTTAGATGCCGGTGAAAGGAACTCCCCGTCCCAGCAATCTGTTGCCGCAACACAAATATACATATATCTTGTTTCGGCTTCACTGGTTTTATCGGTATATGTGCCTTCAAACTCATCTGCGGAAATCGTGGCTATCTCATCATAATCGTCTACGGTTTTTGCCTTTACGTTTGTGGTTCTGTATACTATGTATCTGTCAACCGTCGGCATAGGCTCCCACGCAAGCGTTATACCTTCTGCCAGCTCAGACTCAACAGATATCTGCGGTACTTCATAAACGTGGAGATTAAATCCATCTTCCACTTCTCCGACTTTTACGGAAATATATGTAAAGCCCGGAGCATTTGTATGTATCGCACCGTCTTCTATATATGCTACGTTTTCATCGCTTGATGCAATCTCAATACCGTACTGTTCAACATCTGTGTTGTCCTCAGGATTGTATTCGATTGCAGGAGATATTGCATCGTTAGTGTTTAAATGATTTCTGTCTACACTGACAATCAATTCCTCTATCGGAACTCTTACAAATACATTTACATATGACTCAACACCGAGGTCGTTTTTTATGCCTATTCTGGTTCTTCCGCCGTCATTTGCAGTAACATTTCCGCTCTGGTCAACACTGACAATACTGTCATTGTCGCTAATCCATTCCACATGGCCCTCATAAGAGTTTTCGTAATCCGCTTTATATGTAAGGGAGGTTTCTCCGCCCTTTATCATTGAAATCTCGCTGACTTCTTCGCCGTTCTCATAAACAGTAAAGCTCTCTGTCGGATTTTTTATGAGGAAAGAGAACGAATGTGTAAAGCCGTTTACAGATACAGCCTTTACCGTTGCATAGCCAACCTTGTTCTTCTCCGGTGTACCGGCTGTAATATTTCCTGCGGTATCAACGGTGCAATAGCTGCCGTCAACCGAGAACGATATCTGGCGATTGTCGTTTGTATCGCTCGGATAGAATGTAACTATAGGCTCAAGCTGTTCGCCTGCAAGAACTATCTCATCGTCATGCGTGGGGTATTCCAGTGAAATACCTGTCATTGGCACTCTTACATAAAGATAATACTCGTCAACTACTCTGCCGCTCTCGCTTGAAACGGTAATCAACACGTTTCCGCCGCTGATAGCGGTTACATTGCCGTCCACAACGGTGGCTATCTTATCATCGCTTGATTTCCAGAAATACGACTCTGTATATCCCACAGGATTACATGAAACAGTGAGCTGTTTTGTTTGTCCCTTGATTATAACGTCACGGTGCTGAGCGTCGGGTCCGGGATTGTCGTTGATTTCAATATTATTGATATACTGTACAATTTTTACGGTGACCTCAAAGCTGAATTCATCATACTTACCGGTTATGATGACCGTTCCGGGGCCTACGGGATTAACTATTCCGTTCTCGTCAACCGTAGCCTTGCTTTCATCGCTGCTGCTCCATGCTATATCGGTAGCGGCAACCTTTCCTTCGGGGTCGCTTGTAAAGCTTATTCTTACCGATGTACCCACATCGGTTACTATCGTATCCTCATCAGGCGTAATAGAATATACATGGTCTATTACCGAAAGGCTCACTTCTGCAACATAATTTGTGTTAAACGTGGCTGTAATAACGGATGTACCCGACTTTAAACCAAGTGCATGCTCTGAATTTATTCTTACAACATCCGGATTTGACGATGTGAATGTAAGTGTTTTTTCATCATAGGGAGATTCTATAAAGAGTATACCTCTCAGGTCGATATTCTCATCTGCAAAAATCTCAAATTCTTCCTCGTCAAAATGAATGTTGACATAATACTTGTCACTAATCTCAGGCAGAACAAACACTTCATCGTCAACATATCTGCCGTCAACCGTTCCGTCCGGTATATGGTTATTTGCAAACCTTATCGGAGAATAGTGTACCGGCACTGTATCGCTTCCCGCAAGGAGGAAATCCTTGTACACCATTGCAACAGCCTTTTCGGATCTGTCGTTCCATGTTACGTCAGAGCCGTACCATTGACCGTCGTCCATCTTTATATAGTTCCACATATGATCAACTATAAGCTGATCCTGACTGTCATATCTGCTTCCGCCTCTGACTATTATGTTCTCTATGTCAAATTGGTGCAGAAGATATCTATACAGCCTTGCATAGCCCTGGCACACCGCCTGATTTTTATATTTTGAAAGGACGGCACCGGCTACGGTAAAAATCTGTCCGTTTGCTTGAATTGCATCATAGTCCGATGTATTCGGAAAATATGTAACCATATTTCCGATATAGTCGTTTATCTTGGCAACTATTTCGTATTTAGTCGGATTATAACTCAATGATTCACGTATTTCCTGCTCTATTCTTGCAAGCTCCTCATCAACATCTTCAACATCATCCGCCGCTGTAGGATATTGCATAGAGTGATTATACAATGTGAGCGTTTTAAATGTTACTATCATTAAATCGCCCGTAGTACCTCTTACATAGCTTGAGCCGCGCATATATGAACTTGACCACGAAGTGTCATAACTGTCCAGTATAAATGCGTCTATGGCTCGTTGAAAGCTCTTATGAAGTGCATCATACGCCTCAAGAAACTGTGGAAGCGCCTGTATGCGGCTGTCGTACTGAGCTGTTTTTCCGTCATAGTCAACAAGGCTTCTTGCAAAGCTTATCGACATGGCAATGTCATCAGGCACATTTATAATAAGCTTATTGTTTGAATTGGTATTAATCATATCGGCGCCCTTTTCCATGATGCAGTCATAGATATATCCCTCAAGCTCATTGAGCTGACTGCCGTAATAAAGTCTTTCCGGCGTATCCTCTCCGTACTCATCATAAGCCGCAACAAATGCGACGTTAATCGTACTGAATATCATGAGAAAAGTCAATAATAATGATAATGTTTTTTTCATTTATAACACCTCTTTTTAATTTTGGTTACAAGTTTCCATTATCCTACATCATAATGATAACATATAATTCTACCGCTTACAACAAAAGTTTTGTAAAAAAATGTACAAAATTTTCGCTTTTACTCAATTCATAATATACAAAAGCTGTCTTTTTTTAGTCTGATGACATACAAAAGTTAAGTTTTTTTAAAAGTTGGCAATTTTATCTTTCATTTTTATCGGTTACATTGTATAATAAATTATGTATGGATTAATTTTTTAAAGTCTGTTGCGGCGGCTTTGCCGCATTGTATGACTGCAAAATAAGGAGTTGTGTTCCATGAGCGGTAAATTTACGGTTTCTCTTTCACATATCATAAGCGAGCTTTCGCTTGAAACTACATATATACCAAGGTCTGCGGATGAAATTTTAATCGAATCAAACGACGTAAGCCGTCCCGGACTGGAGCTTACGGGGTATCTGGAATATTACGATAAAAGCAGAATTTTGATTTTCGGAAATACCGAAACGTCATATCTTGCAAAAAAGACCTCCGACGAACGATACAGAATACTTGAAAAAATATTCTCTCTCCAGCCGCCGGCTGTAATCGTGGCAAGAAATCTGGAGCCGTTCGGTGAGCTTGTCGATTGCGCAAAGCAATACGGCGTATCTGTGCTTCGGTCTGCCGATTCTACGTCTGTACTGTCAGCGGCACTCGTATCATATTTGAATGTAGAGCTTGCTCCGAGAATAACACGTCACGGCGTTCTGGTAGAGGTATACGGCGAAGGAATACTGCTTATCGGCGACAGCGGAGTGGGAAAAAGCGAAACCGCAATCGAGCTTATAAAAAGAGGTCACCGCCTTATAGCAGATGACGCCGTTGAAATAAGACGTGTTTCAAGAAAATCACTCGTAGGCTCATCTCCCGAAAACATAAGGCATTTTTTGGAGGTCAGAGGCGTCGGTATAATCAATGCAAGACGCTTATTCGGCATGGGCGCTGTAAAAATGACGGAAAAAATAGACATAGTCGTAAATATGGAGCTATGGGACTCCGACAAGGTATATGACAGGCTCGGTGTAAACAACGAGTATATAGAGATACTCGGCGTAAAACTGCCTATTCTGACAATTCCGGTAAAGCCCGGCAGAAACCTCGCCATTATACTTGAGGTAGCCGCAATGAACAACAGGCAGAAGAAAATGGGCTACAACGCCGCAGATGAACTGCTCAAAGGGCTTGGTATGGATGTATCGGTAGAGGAGCATGAGCAAACCAGGCCGGAGGTAAACAACTGGAATTTTAAACAGTGAAATCTGCATTTTAATAAAATATATTATCTAAAGAAAGGTCACGCACTCCGTATGTGCGTGAATGGCAATAAACATGATTCAAACAGTAGCGGATATGCACTGTCATACCATAGCTTCAACGCACGCATACTCAACAGTAAAGGAAATGATAACGGCGGCGGCACGCAAAGGCTTATATGCAATAGCACTTACAGAGCATGGCAGAGCTATGCCCGGCGCACCGGGAACATTTTATTTTGAAAACCTTAAAAGGAATATTCCGTCCATGTATGAGGGCGTACGTGTAATAACCGGTATAGAGGCAAATATAATTGATTATGAGGGCAATATAGACGCATCGGATGAGCTTTTGGACAGATTGGAGTGGGTAATAGCCTCAATCCACTCATACACAATAAACGGTGAAAGCACCGTTGAGAGCTGTACTAATACATGGCTTAAAATTGCGGAAAATCCCCGTATAGACGTAATAGGCCACTGCGGCACGGCAGGGTATGAATTTGACTATGACAAAGTTATAAAGGTGTTTGCGGAAAAGGGCAAGCTTGTTGAAATAAACAGCGGCTCTTTCAGATTCAGACCAAAGTCGATACCGAACTGCATTAAAATTGCCCAGTTGTGTAAAAAACACGGCGCAAGAGTAATAATAAACTCGGATGCGCATTTTGAGGACGCAGTCGGGGTACATGACAGCGCAATAAAAATGCTGGAGGAAATAAACTTTCCGAAAGAGCTTATCGTAAATGCAGATATAGACACATTTAAAAAGCTTTTAATAGAAAAGAACATTTCTCTTGATTGAATCGGAGGGCAAAATGTATAGTTTTGACAACACAAAAAACAGGCTTTCGTCAATAGGCTGTGAATTGCTTATAAATGAGCCTATGAGCAGGCATACCACATTTAAAATAGGCGGCAATGCAGATTTCTTTATCAAGGCCGATACCGCAGAACAGCTTAAAAAAATACTTAATGTGTGTAAAGACGAAAATATTGAATACTTTACGGTGGGCAGAGGCTCTAATCTTCTGGTTACCGATAACGATATACACGCAGTAATAATAGAATTGGGCGAGGATTTTAAGAAGGTTAAGCTGTTAAGCGATAATACCGTGTATTGCGGGGCGGCATTGAGCCTTTCCGCACTGTGTGTTTTTGCAAGAGATAACGGTCTGTCCGGGCTTGAGTTTGCCTACGGAATACCCGGAAGCGTCGGCGGCGCAGTATTTATGAATGCAGGCGCATACGGCGGCGAGATGAAGGACGTTGTAATAAAAAGCACGCATATTACTCCTGACGGAGAAGATAAAAGCACAGATGCCTCAAAGCTCGATTTCGGCTACAGACACAGTTATTACAGCGATAAAAAGGACATCATTACAGGCGCAAGCTTTAAGCTTAACAAGGACGAAAAGGATAATATAACCGCACGAATGGACGATTTTATGAACAGACGCAAGAGCAAACAGCCTCTTGAATATCCCAGCGCAGGAAGTGTATTTAAACGTCCGGAAGGCAATTTTGCCGGTGCGCTGATAGAAAAATGCGGATTAAAGGGTGCTTCTGTAGGCGGAGCGCAGGTGAGCGAAAAGCACGCAGGATTTATAATCAACAGGAATAATGCCACCTGCGAAGACGTTTGCACGCTTATAGATAAAATAAAAAGCACGGTTTTTAAAGAAACGGGAATTATGCTGGAGCAGGAAATAAAGGTATTTGACGCCTGATTGCAACGCAAGGTATGTACGGTTGCAGGCGAATACCCAATAAGGGCTTTAGATATTTTTCTTTGGATTGCTTTTAACGTATAATGCAGTCGTTTATTTCAGTAAATTTAAGGGAAGGATGAGATTTTATGAATTTTGTAATAGTTACAGGGCTTTCGGGCGCAGGCAAAACGCTTGCATTGCGCGCTTTGGAGGATATAGACTACTACTGCGTTGACAACATTCCGCCCGTACTCATACCGACCTTTTACGATATATGCCGTCAATCCGGCGATAAGAGAATGAAAAACATAGCCATAGTAACGGATATAAGAGGCGGTGAAGTGTTTGACAGCCTTTTTGAGGCACTCGCAAAGCTGAAGGAAGAAAATAAGGAATACAGCATATTGTTCCTTGATGCAAAGGACGACGTACTGATAAACAGATATAAGGAAACCCGCAGAAAACACCCTCTCAGCGATAATTACATGGGTTCAACTTCTCTCGCCGTCAAGCTGGAGCGTGAGCTTTTACAAACAGTCAGAGAAAAGGCAGACCATATAATCGACAGCACCTATCTCTCCCCTGCTCAGTTAAAGGAACGTGTAACGTCGGTTTTTTCGGATAGCGGCTCAGACAGAATGTCGATAACGTGTATGTCGTTCGGCTTTAAATACGGTACACCGCCGGAGGCCGATCTGATGTTTGACGTACGCTGTCTGCCAAATCCTTTCTATATAAAGGAGCTTAAGCATCATACAGGCCTTGAGGAAGAAGTCAAGGAATACGTTATGAAGTGGGATTCAACCAGACAGTTTATTGAAAAGACGGCTGACCTTATAGATTTTGCCCTGCCTCTGTACCACGAGGAGGGAAAAAGCCAGCTTGTTATAGCCGTAGGCTGTACCGGCGGCAAGCACAGGTCGGTGACCATTGCTCAGTACTTATATGAGCATATCATCGCAATGCAAAAATACAGGGTATTCGTACAGCACAGGGATATAAGAAAGCCGTAAACGGCTTTTGCCCCCGCTGCCCAGAGAAAGGAATAAGCTCCGACGGCAACCGCTGCGGACAGGACGTATAAAATGTCATTTTCATCAGATACAAAAAACGAACTTTGTAAAATTGATGCGGATAATATACCCATGCCTCATTTGAGAGCCGAGTATTACGGTATGCTGCTTTTCGGCAAAAAGTTTACAAGCCGTGAGATAATGTTCCGCACCGAAAACAGCGAAGCCGTAAAACGGTTTACCGATATTTCGGCAAAAATCTGCCCTGTTATAATAGATATAGTTACATCTAAAAGCAAGCACGGCGACGGCTCGCTTTTCCGTCTTACCGTTCCAGATGAAAGCGACAGGTTGAAAACGCTGGACTGCTTCGGATATTCCGAGAACAGCGTCAGCCTGCATATAAACAGGGCTAACTTTGACGACGAGGATTGCATCGCACATTTTTTGAGAGGTGTATTCTTCTCCTGCGGGACTGTTACAGATCCAAAAACCGGATATCACCTTGAATTTTCTGTGCAATACATGAACCTTGCATATGATTTGTGCAGGCTCATCTCAGAGATACACACTCTTGGGCTGGAGCCGAAAATAGTTGTACGCAGAGGCAATTACATCGTTTACGTCAAGGGGAGCGAGCATATTGCAGACCTGCTTACATATATGGGCGCACCTGTTGCCGCCATGCAGCTTATGCAGGAGAAAATTATAAAGGACGTAAGAAATACCGCAAACCGCAAGGCCAACTCGGATTTTTACAATACAAATAAATCGGTAACGGCGGCGGCAAAACAGCGCCGTGCCATAATGCTCATAGATAAAAAAATCGGTATAGACAATCTGCCCGATGAGCTTGCTCAGGTAGCAAGACTCAGACTTGAAAATCCGGATATGTCGCTTAAAATGCTTGCCGAGGCTGTAAATCCGCCTATATCCCGCTCAGGAGTAAACCACCGCATAACAAAGCTTATGGAAATAGCCGAAAATCTGCATTAAAACGTGAAACGGGGTGACGTAAATGCCGTTTGTTCATCTTCATGTACATAGCGAATACAGTCTGCTTGACGGTGCGTGCAGACTTAAGGAGCTTGTAAAACAGACCAAAAATCTGGGTATGGACGCAATAGCCGTGACAGATCACGGCAATATGTACGCCGCAGTTGATTTTTACAAGCTTGCCAAAAAAGAGGGTATTAAACCGATAATAGGATGCGAGGTGTACGTTGCTCCCCGCTCACGCTTCGACAGGGTGCATGAACTCGACAGAGAGAGCAGACACCTTGTTTTGTTATGTAAAAACAACATCGGTTATCAGAATCTCATACAGCTTGTTTCAAAGGCATGGACAGAGGGGTTTTACAATAAGCCGAGAATAGACTGCGAGCTGCTGGAACAATACCACGAAGGGCTTATATGCCTTTCTGCCTGTCTTGCCGGTGAAATTCCGCGTCTTATTGCAAACAGAGAGCTGTTCAAAGCTAAGGAAACCGCACTCAGATATCAGGAGTTGTTCGGCAAGGGCAATTACTATCTCGAACTGCAAAATCACGGCATAAAGGAACAGCAGTTTGTAAATGCGCAAATTATAAAAATATCAAAGGAAACGGGCATACCGCTTGTTGTTACAAATGATTGCCACTATATTAACAGGGAAGACAGCTTTATGCACAAGGTGCTTTTGTGCATACAGACAAACCATACCGTTGACGATGAGGACTCAATGGAATTTCCGACAGATGAATTCTATTTAAAAAGTGAAGCTGAAATGCGTGAGCTTTTCCCAGAGCTTGCAGATGCATATGACAACACGGCTGTTATAGCCGAACAGTGCAACGTTGAATTTGAATTTGGAAAGACAAAGCTCCCCCACTTCGATGTGCCGAATAACGAGGATCATTACGAATACTTTAAACGCAAATGCTATGAGGGCTTATACCGTAATTACGGAGATAATCCCGATAAATCGCTTGTTGACAGGCTGGAATATGAGCTTGGCACAATAAAACGTATGGGTTATGTAGACTACTATCTTATAGTGCATGACTTTGTAAGCTATGCAAAGAGCGTTTCAATTCCCGTAGGCCCCGGCAGAGGCTCCGGTGCAGGCAGTCTTGCGGCTTACTGCATAGGCATAACAGGCATCGACCCGATAAAGTACAATCTGCTGTTTGAGCGGTTTTTAAATCCGGAACGTGTAAGTATGCCCGACTTTGACATAGACTTCTGCAAGGACAGACGGCAGGAGGTAATAGACTACGTAATACGCAAATACGGAGATGACCACGTTGCACAGATAATCGCATTCGGAACAATGGCGGCAAGGGGTTCTGTGCGTGATGTGGGCAGAGCATTGGGGATACCGTATGCAACATGCGACGCAATAGCTAAAATGATACCGTTTGAAATCGGTATGACTATAGATAAGGCCTTGGGCATGGTAACTGAGCTTAAAAAAGCGTACGATTCTGACGAGGAAATACACCGCCTTATAGACCTTGCACGCAAAATTGAGGGTATGCCCCGCCATGCTACCACTCATGCGGCAGGAGT
>CADBRB010000148.1 GCA_902796955.1 uncultured Ruminococcus sp. | reverse complement strand
GCAGGTAACTACCGATATATCATTTTACAGGCTTTGTTCAAATAAAGATACAATACCCTCGGAGGGTAATCCGTATCCCGTTGATAAGGGTACGGTGTATAACTCATGGCATACATATTCGGGTATCAATTCACGGCTCAATAACAGCGATGTTTTAAGCTGGAGAAACACATTCGGCAATTTGGCGGAAGACAGAGGAAAATATGTAGACTATTACGCCATAAGAGGCAACGGCTACGGTTATGTTTCAAAAAATCCCAACGATGCAGACTATTCGAGCAGATTTTCAAAATGGCTTGCGCCGTGCATAGGCTATTGGGGTACGTCAACCACGCCGAGATTCCCGTAACGGGCGATAAATAAAATCAAGGAGGTGTCACGGTGAAAAATGTAATAAACAGGATTATCCGTTCAAAGAGCTTTTCAAGGCGCAGTTTTATACTGACCGCCGTGGCAGTTCTTGAGATAATAGCAATTCTTATAACCTCCACAGATTCGTGGGTTGAAACGATATCGGCTATTCTGATTACAAACAGAGAGAATACACAGGGTACAATAATGCATTCTTTTTATCAGACAGCCTTGTTTAGCGGCCGCAGTGACATTGATGCTATAGATTTGAGCGATTATTTCCGCCCGTCGTCAGGTATGCATCTTGTGGCGGCGTCAAGCCCAAACGGCAGAGATATGTTTTTCAGGAATGCAAGCTTTTTATATGATGATGACGGCGGTGAAGCGGTACTGTGGCGCAAGGGTACATCTGACGATAAAAATACAAACTACATAAGTATATCGTTAAATGTGGAGAACGCAAGCTATTTTGCGTTTTCTCAGGTTCCTACAATCAAGCTTGGCAATACGGTGGTAAACGACAACCTTGTGAGAGTAGCCATAGGGATAAACGATGATGTAAGCACGTTTAAGGTTTTCGGCAGGGGCGTTGCCGCAGGACGTACAACAACGGACAGCGGTGTGATAAACAGCGGAACCGGAGGCACAGGGAGTTTGACAATCAACTCCTTTTCGGATTACATATATGACCCGACAAATGATGTGTCGGCGCAAAATCACGTTATCAAGACCTCAGGCAATACCAAGGTCACTGTAAATATATGGATAGAAGACACGGATTCTAACGGCAAGGATTATAATGGCAAGACCTTTACGATATCAAACTTTAAACTGATACCGTTCAGTAAGGTCAGGGTATATGCCGTCACCGCAGGCGAGGTCGGTGTAACCGGAGGCACGGTTGCCGTAACCGGAGATACGGTTACGGGTGACGGAGAAAGCGCAAATAAAATTGTGTATGCGGGAGAATCAATAACAATACAGGCACTTGCCAACAGCGCAAACGACTATTCGCTGGAGGGCTGGTATGAAACACAGACGGGCGGCGAGCGCATATCACAGCAGGCAGGATACAGCTTCACGATGCCTGCTGATACGGCGGATATTTCGTACTACGCCCGGTTTGCCAAGATGAAGACCACAACTATTTACATTTTAGACAGAGGCTATGGCGATTCAAGCAATAACTATGCTTTGTACGCATATGCCTACGGCGAGGAAAGCGGAACTGAGTATGCCGGTGCTTGGAAGGGCAAAAAGCTGACATTCAACAAGGCACTGGGTATGTATAAATTTGAGTTTAAGACCTTTGAAGAAGGAGAGTTCGGCTTTATGATTGCCGACAGCCTGACAAACGCACAGTATCCTGCGGCAAATCAAGACGGTCTTACTGGTACGATAGGTCATACGTATGTGCTTAAACCGGGAAATACAAGCCTTGAAAGCTTTACATTGGGAACAAAGAGAGCGTTCTACTGTAGCGATAACAAGAGCTTCGGTCAGATGTATTATCACACATGGTATAAAACAGCGGCAGGTACAGACAGAGCCAAGACGGAGTGGCCGGGCACGGCGATGGACGGCGTGGCTTATACAAACCCTGCAGGCGAGAAGGTCTACTATTGCCTGTATGCGGTAGGCTCATATAAATATATTATATTTAATAACGGCAGTAGCAGAAAGCAAACCGTAGATATAACCATATCGACAACACAGTGCCGTTATTATCCGAACAGCAGCTCAAGCCCGTATGCGGTAGGTACATGGTAAGTGATTTACACGTAAACAAGGAGGTGAAACCATGAAAAAGAATAAGCTGATTTACAAAAAAATACTTATACTTACTTTGGCGGTTGTGCTTATAGTATTGAACGTTGACAGTCCGACTTTTTCATGGTTTCCCCGTGATGAAGAAAGATCCGGCGCATTCCTTAAATATGATGTAACGTCCTCTGCCGGTATAAAAGCATATGATAACGAAACGGAGGATAACGCAAGCGTTTCTATAAAAACTCTTGAGAGCAATGCACAGGGCAACTATGTTATATCGGCCTTTGAAGAAGAGTTCTATGCACCGCTGAGTACATCGAACTATTCCATCTCCGCAAAAGGACGTAAGAGCTACAAAACCACGATTACGTCATCGGGAGGCGCAGACCGCTACGTATCTCTTTATATAGATAAGCTGTACCTGAATACGGGTGAGTTTTGCCTCGGCGTAAGCTCGCCTGTGTGCAGATATAAAGATTATCTTGAAACAAGGACGGATATGTCCGATGATGCAACCACAAAGCGCATATACTTTCAAACAAAAGCCGCACCCAACTGGAGTGCGGTAGGACGGAGCGACGACGGCTTAGAGGTGGTTTGGTGGGCAGGTAATTCTACTGACGTAGCCGATTCACAGAAAATTCGCCAAAAGCTTATATATTTAAAGTATGATTCCACTAACGGCTATACGTATTACTCAGATATAGGCGAAGAGGCAAATTACCTGTATTTTCATATAGTTGGGCAAAACGAAACGGACGGTTATGTTTCACAGCGTTTTGATAATCTGTTGACAACCTACGGCTGTACTGCACTTACAACAAAGGTGTTTTATGCTCAAGCCGGCAGCGGCGGCGACGGCTATGCCTACAACGGCTACGGCAACCTTGACGTTGGGATATCTCAGGTGAACGGTGCGCATGACACAAGGAAGTACAATTCGGTTTTGATTCCGAAAAATAAAACCGTCAGCACAAAGCTGACGAGAGGTGTAGATTGCGTTTACAGCAGCATTTCATACGCCTCTGATAAAACAAGCGTATTTACGGTAAGCAACGGCACAATAACCGCAAAAGCTCCCGGCAAGGCAAAGCTTACCACAACGCTGACAGGCGCTTACGGGGATAAAATAGTTTTGGAAACTAACGTAATGGTGACCGATACAACCTTTGACGATGTGCCGATTATCACAAATTACTATTTGCCTGCAAACGAGAGTCTGGACGTGTACTGGTTTATACAAAACGATTCAGGTTCAACCATGTCGTATACCATGAGCGGCGTTTATCTTGCAAATTAGCGAATAGCCGCTAAAATGTCCGTATAACAGAAAAACAGAAAAATAAAAGGGTTGTTTTTACAGCCCTTTTTTATTATAATAAATCGTAGTAAATCTCAACATCGGGAGAAAAAACAGTGAAGAAAAAAGAAAAACTCAAAAACAAAGAGCCTGACATAGAGAAATCAAAGCTTAAAAAGGTGCTTCATGTACTGAACGTAGTAAAATCGGTTGTGTTCTGGAGCGTAATGACAGTACTGGCAATAGCGGTAATATCTTTTTTGATAATCCGTGCGAGGGGCGGTACGCCGTCGGTGTTCGGATATACCCTGCATAAGGTGGAAACCGGCAGCATGGAGCCTACGCTCATGGTGGAGGATGTTATTCTCAGTAAAAAAATTGACGCTTCAACAGCACTGAAGATGGGGGATATTGTAACGTTTCAGGGTGGCAGTAAGTATGATTACCACTATATAACGCACAGAATTTGCAAAGCCCCGTATAAAAGGGATAACGGCGAATACTATCTGCAAACCAAAGGCGACGCCAACGAAGTGCCTGACGCCGAGATACCGCTCAGCTCGGTTGAATCGGTGTATATGAGCAAGGTGGATATACTAAAATCATTCTATAAATTTTTCCTGTCGCCGTGGGGCTTAATTGTATTTGTAGGTATGCTTCTAATCATCTTTTTTGATGAGGTTATGAATATAGTGCGCATACTCACCGATAACTACCCCGAAGAAAAAGAGGAGAGTATTGCCGAAATAATGCAACGCATACAGCGTGAGGACGAGGAAAAGGCTATTGCCGAAAAGAAGAAAAAACGGCGTGAAAAGGAGCTTAAGCAAAAGCTGAGAAAGAATAAAAAGGGCGAACAGACAAAGACAAAAAAGAAGTGATAATTAGTATAAAATGTAAATTTAATTTCTTAAAAGCTTGAATAATTCAGACATATGGTATATAATATTTTACTGGTAAGCATCCGCCCGTAGCGAAGCTGGATATCGCAACAGATTCCGATTCTGGAGGACGGGGGTTCAAATCCCTTCGGGCGGGCCAGAAATGCCCCCTCGTTTTAAAACGAGGGGGCTCAATTAATAGTGAAGCTGTGAATGCTTCTGCGCTATTTGCTAAATAAGAAAGCATTCCGTTAAGCAGAATAGATTACCGAAGTATGCCAAATTTTAATGATTGTAAAATATGTGTTGGTACGGTAAAACAAACGGAGCGATTTTAACGATGCGCTTCGCTTGTGCTTAACGTGATGCGTACTCTGTGAGTGATGTACGGTTTCTCCCAAATGATGTGTGCTTTGCACATTAAAAGGAACACATCATATCATGATACTGCAGGCATAACTTGCCCGTCAGGGCAAACAGTACTAAATCCGATGCCCTTACCGGCAGTTGCAATCATTACTTTAAAAGGAAATCAAAATGGAAAAAATTATAAAAATTATAAAAAAAGAGCCCATGCTGACGGTTTCGGTTGCAGCTGCCATAGCGGCATTGCTGATTACTCCGCCCTCGGCTAAGCTTTTAAGCGATATAGACTGGCGCACCCTCGGTACGCTGTTTATGATGCTGACCGTTTTGGAGGGCTTTAAAAAAGAAAATATCTTTCGCCCCGTTTTGCGGTTTTCCGGTAAAATTCGCTCAATGGCGGCTCTTACACTGTTTTTGGTGTTTGCTGTGTTTTTTACATCCATGTTTGTTACAAACGATGTTTCGCTCATAATTTTTGTACCGCTCACAATAATTCTGTTTAAGGCGGGGGATAAGGAAAAATACATACTCCCCGTTATTACAATGGAAAATATAGCGGCAGTAAGAGGTTCACTTTTAACACCGTTCGGCAGTCCGCAGAATCTTTTTATATACGGTAAATCCGGAGTTTCGGCAACAAGATTTATCACATACATGATGCCGATTTGGATAATATCGGGCGTGTTGCTCGTTTGCTTTATTCTGTTTTTATATCGTAAAAACGTGAGAGAAAAATCCGGAATAAACGATTTGGAATTTACATCGGACTATCAGGCAAACAGAAAAAAACAGCGCATAGCATATATATGTGTATTTGCGGCGGTTATATGGACAATTCTCAGCAGAACAATCCTGTGGCCGTATGTTATGCTGGCAGTTGCGGCGGCTGTATTTATAATAGACAGAAGAATTCTACTTAAGACCGATTATGTGCTGTTGGCGACTTTTTTGTGTTTCTTTGTCTTTTCTTCGTCCATTGCGTCAAATGCACGCATCTCCGAGTTTTTGAGCAGTGCGGTGGCTGATCGTGAGTATCTGTGGGGCATACTGCTAAGCCAGCTGATATCGAATGTGCCTGCGTCCATAGTTATTTACCCGTTTGCCGTCAACAAGGGAGCGTTGCTCTATGGACTTGACACCGCAGGACTATGCACTGTTATAGGCTCTTTGGCGTCTGTGATAAACTACCGCATCTATGTACGGGAATACCCGCAGAACGGCATGAGGTTTATTATTGTATTTACGTTGATAAGCCTTGCGTTTTTTGCGTTTGTAGTTATACCGGGGTACTTTATAAGTCTTACGCCGATGTGATACTTCATAGTATAAATTTGAATAAACTAAAACGGCTGATACGTTTTTCGTATCAGCCGTAATTTATTATTTTAAAAGTCCAGCTTGCTTGAAATGTAGTCCACAAGCTTGTCGATAGCTACTCTTTCCTGATTCATGGTGTCACGGTCACGTACGGTTACGCAGTTGTCCTCCATACTGTCAAAGTCATAGGTAATGCAGAACGGCGTGCCGATTTCATCCTGACGGCGATAACGCTTGCCTATAGAGCCTGCGTCGTCGTATTCGACCATAAAGTGCTTTTGAAGCATGGTATAAACCTCATCGGCTTTTTCTCCAAGCTTCTTTGAAAGCGGAAATACTGCCGCTTTAAACGGAGCAAGAGCAGGGTGCAGGCGCAAAACAACTCTGGTGTCGTTTTCGTCAATTTTTTCTTCATCGTAAGCATCGCACAAAAATGCAAGCGCAACTCTGTCCGCACCGAGTGAAGGCTCTACAACGTAAGGAATATAGCGTGAATTATCGGTCGGGTCAAAGTATTCAAGGCTCTTGCCCGAATGCTCCTGGTGCTGTGTGAGGTCATAGCTTGTTCTGTCGGCAATGCCCCAAAGCTCGCCCCAGCCGAACGGGAACAGAAATTCAATATCTGTTGTGGCTTTTGAGTAGAATGAAAGCTCTTCCGCTTCATGATCACGCAGTCTGATGTTTTCCTCTCTCAGACCCAGATTTAAGAGCCAGTTTTTGCAAAAGTCCTTCCAGTAATAGAACCAATCGAGGTCCGTATCCGGCTTGCAGAAAAATTCAAGCTCCATTTGCTCAAACTCACGTGTTCTGAATGTAAAGTTGCCGGGGGTAATCTCGTTTCTAAATGATTTGCCTATCTGAGCAACGCCGAAGGGTACTTTTTTACGTGTGGTGCGCTGTATGTTTGCAAAGTTTACAAAAATGCCCTGCGCTGTTTCGGGTCTTAAATATATCTCGTTCTTTGCGTCTTCGGTAACACCCTGAAACGTTTTAAACATAAGATTGAACTTTCTTATATCGGTAAAGTTAGCGGAGCCGCATTCCGGGCATACGATGTTATGTTCCTTTATATATGCCGCCATCTCATCAAATGTCATGCCGTTTGGGTCGCCGCCTGCAGCCTCTATAAGGTTATCTGCACGGTGCCTTGTTTTACAGTCACGGCAATCCATAAGCGGGTCGGAAAATCCGCCTACGTGTCCTGACGCTACCCATACCTGCGGGTTCATAAGAATTGCGGAATCCAAGCCTACATTGTAGCGGCTCTCCTGTACGAATTTTTTGAGCCATGCCCTTTTAACGTTATTCTTAAACTCAACGCCTAAAGGACCGTAATCCCATGTGTTGGATAATCCTCCGTAAATTTCGGAGCCGGAATAAATAAAGCCCCTGTTTTTGCATAAGCCTACGATTTTTTCCATTGTTTTCTGACTGTTGTCCATAGCTTGCTACTTATCCCTTCATATAAATTAGTGGTTTTTTCGGTTAAACGGTGCGGCTTGAGTAACTGCCGACCGATAGATAAATTAATTATACACCATTATTACAAAATAATCAAACATTTTTTAGAAAAAGGAGAGATGCCGGTGCAGTAGATAAAATACAGGCTTTTGCATAACAAAAAGGAAGATACGCCAAGCTCGGTGTGCGTATCTTCCAATCGACAGGAAAATCAAATTTTATGGGTAAAATATGATTTTGGGTACAGGTTTTAAATTACAAGCAGTTTGATAATCAAGAATAGGTGTAGAATGATGTAGCCGAGAAAAATTCCGTTACACCGTTTGTGCGGTGAGCATATCCCCATAATGTTGCACAGTAATATCCTGTGCTGTCTACAGATTTTGTGTATGAGCCGCTCACATGGCTAGATTCTACGGTTTTTGTCCAGCGTTTAACCTCAGTCCACGAATTTCCCGTGC
>CADBRB010000147.1 GCA_902796955.1 uncultured Ruminococcus sp. | reverse complement strand
ATCGGGCAAAATTTCGGAAACCGCATTGTTTATACCCAACTGTTTTGCAATGGCCTTTGTTGTACGCTTATTGTCGCCTGTAAGGATAATAACCTCTATACCCATTTTTTCAAATTCTTCAATGGCAACATAACTGGATTCCTTAATCTTATCCTCAACGGCAATCATGCCCAAAAGCTTTTTATCATCCGAAAAATACAACGGTGTTTTTCCCTTTTCAGCAAGAGCCGCACCCTTTATATCATATCCGAAAAGCTTTATACCGTTCTGCTGCATAAAATTCAAGCTTCCCGCATAAAGCTTTCTGCCGAACATGGACGCCTCTATTCCCAAACCGGAGAGAGCATTAAAATTATCGGCATTCAAAATCTTTATGCCCTGTTCATGCGCAAAATCAACTATTGCTCTTGCATACGGATGCTCCGACATATTCTCCATAGCCGCCGCTATTGCGGCAAGCTGTATCTCCGTAAGCGGAGCAATCGGGAAGATATCGGTCACCCTCGGATCTCCCTCTGTAATTATTCCCGTCTTGTCAAGCGCAACTATATCTATCTTTTTGGCGGCCTGCAGCGGCTCAGCCGATTTTATCATAATACCGTTCTGTGTTCCTAAACCCATACCCACCATAATAGATGTGGGCGTTGCAAGGCTCAGCGCACACGGGCAGGCTATAACAAGCACAGCAACTGCTGTTGAAATCGCAAAACCGAAGCCGTAACCTATAATCGACCAAACTATAAACGAAATAAACGCAGATGCGGCAACAATCGGTACAAAAATGCCGCTCACCTTATCGGCAAGTTTGGACATCGGCGTTTTGGTTGTAACAGCGTCCTCGACTATTTTGATAATATTCGCAATAGTTGTATCCTGACCTACTCTTGTAACTCTGAATTTTATATAGCCGGTCTTATTGACTGTAGCGGCAATCACATCATCGCCAACACTTTTATCAACAGGTATTGATTCGCCTGTTATTGCGGACTCGTCAATGGCGGCAGAGCCTTCGATAACAACACCGTCCGCAGGTATGGCCTGACCGGATTTAACAATAACAGTATCACCCACAGTCACCTGTCCGGCAGGTATTTCAAGCTCCTCTCCCTCACGGAATACAACTGCGGTTTTAGGCGCAAGATTCACAAATTTGGTCACTACCTCTTTCGCCTTGCCCTTTGAATAGCTCTCAATGTACTTACCAAGCGTTAAAAAAGTCAATATCAAAGCACATGATTCAAAATAAAGCTCCCCGCAATAGCTTCCCGCTATGCTTTGGTGTGTGCCGCCCACATTATTGATAATCGCATAAATCAGGCATATACTGTACGCAATAGACGCAGATGCTCCCATTGCAATCAACGTATTCATATTCGGAGAACGCCTTGCAAGTGCCTTAAATCCATCCGTAAAATAAAACTGGTTCATCAATATTATCGGAATGGTCAGCATAAACTCCGTCATTGCCAGATTTACAAGCCCGTAATCCTGAGTGAAAAATGAAGGCAGCGGCAATCCGAATTTAAAGCCTAAAGAGAGGTATAATATCATTAACAGCAGCACGCCGGAGGATATCAGCTTTGCAAGCGTCATTTTTACGGGGTCACGCTTTCTTTCCACATAGCGTTTTGCCTTGCTTTTGCCGTTTAAATCATCGTAATCAAACTCAGATGCAGTATAGCCTACTCTTGCCACAGCATCAATTATCTGTTTTTCGGTAGTTATCTTTTCGTCATATGTAACCGACATACTGCCTGTCAAAAGATTCACGTCAACATTTTTAACACCGGTCAGTCTGCCTACACTCTTTTCTATCGTTCCTACACAAGCTGTACTTGTCATACCCGAAACCGAAAATTTATTTTTTTTCATTTCTAACGTCCTTTCATGCTTTTACGATTATCAAACACTCTTCTTCAATCTCAAACTCAAAAAACTCGACATTTAGTATAATAATATATATTAAAAGAGATTTTTCCAAAATAAAACTTATACTTATAAAATGTTATAACAATTAGGGTGATTTGTCAACGGTTAAAGGCAAAAAAATAATCGAAAAGAAGCAGTTTTTTTATAACCCGATATCGTGCAGAATTATTCTGTCGCTTTTAAGCAATCTGACGAAAAACTGATTAACTGATGACAGTTTTGGCACTTAATATCGCATATAAAATCATTACACATTTTTTCAGCCTCGTAAAAGCAGAGTTATTGCTGTTTAACTTGTTTGGTCAAGCATTGTAGATACAGACTTTATTTGATATTATGCTGCTGAGTGCTAAAACAGCAGAACAAAGCAAGCCGCCTGAAACGATAACTTCGGAAATTCACCTTAAAAATAAACGCTCCCTCAGGTATGTTAATAAGCACCGTCAATGCTTTGAACCTGCGGAAGCGTTTAAAAATCACCTCTGTTATGATGCGATGTGGCGACCCTGATTACCGTTTTTCATCTGCAAGCGCAGTTTATCTGATATCATTGCCACAAACTCCGAATTAGTCGGCTTTCCTCTGCTGTTGTGGATAGTATACCCGAAATAAGAATTAAGTACGTCAACATCACCTCTGTCCCATGCCACCTCGATGGCGTGCCGTATGGCTCTCTCCACTCTTGATGAAGTAGTTTCATACTTCTTTGCAACCGAAGGATAGAGCTGTTTTGTTACGGCGTTTATTATCTCAGGCTGTTGTACAGACATCATAATCGAATCACGAAGGTAATGATAGCCCTTTATATGAGCCGGAACACCGATTTGATGCAATATGTCCGTAACCTGTATTTCCAAGTTGTTTTCCATGCGCTGACCCTGCATAAGCGTTGTTATGTCCGTTGATTTTTCGTCCTTCAAATGCTCGATTACCTCCATAAGATTGTCCAACTTATACGGCTTCAATACAAAATACGATGCTCCCGCATTCATTACCTCCCTTTGAAGCACCGGACTGTCAAAGCCGGAAACGATAACGAAAATAGGTGAATATGAAGGATTATTTCTTTTTGCATATGTTCTAAGTACACCTGCCGCATCAATGCGTGTTAGAAAAAGGTCTATCAGCACAATATCAGGCTTTAAGCTGTCAATACGCTCTATTACCTCGACGCCGTCCTTTGCACAAAAATATGCTGAAACATTGTACTTTAAGATATCTTCTCCATGTTCCTGCACATATTCACTTTCGTTTTCGGTTATAAGCATTTTAAAGTTATTTTTCATGTTTTTTCCCCCTGTATTTTTTAATGTGAACACATATTACCATAAATTGGCAAAATTGGCAATAGTTTCCATTGAATTTCTTTCAAAAACTTTTCGACATTTTTTGTAAATAACGGCTGAAAATCGCTGTTACAAGCCGATTTTCCCTTCATTCCGCCCTTCCCTCTCCGCTATTTCAATTTGTCAAAGCTTACAGTTTGCCTGTCCTGTTTTAAGCATGGTATCGGCAAAAATGGCATAGCCCTTTGCCGGGTCATTTACAAAAACGTGTGTTACCGCACCCACTACCATATCATTTTGAATTATCGGGCTTCCACTCATTCCCTGAACAATACCGCCCGTCTTATCTAAAAGCCTTTTATCCGTAATTTCAATAACCATATTTTTAGTGTTGTTACAAGCTTCGTAATTTATTGAGGTAATTTTAATATCAAATCGTTGGGGCTCTTCGCCCTCAACAGTAGAAAGAATAGTTGCATCGCCCGTCTGCACCTCATTTTTAAAGGCCACAGGTATGGCAGACATATCCGAGGGAGAAGCACTGAGTGTACCGAATATCCCGCATTCGCTGTTTTTT
>CADBRB010000146.1 GCA_902796955.1 uncultured Ruminococcus sp. | reverse complement strand
ATAATAATATCTCTGGCCTCCATTATGCGTACACCTCCTCAATCTTCTCAACAGCAGCCTTAACGATTATAAGCTTATCTGCGTTGAGTAAATCATATACATTCAATGTGTTTACCTGAGATGTTTTTACACCGGGTATGTTTCTTGCTGAGTTGATTACTTTTCTGTCAACCTCAGGAAGAACTATTAACGCTTTCTTCTCCGCACCTACTGCCTTAAGCATATCGGCTATAACCTTCGTCTTAAACTCGTCGGTTGTTATAGCGTCAATAACGATTATGTCGTTATCCTGTGCCTTGGCTGAGAAAGCGGATTTCATAGCAAGTCTTTTAACCTTCTTGTTTACCGTGTAGCTGTAATCTCTTGGCTTTGGAGCAAATACGATACCGCCGTGTGTCCACTGGGGAGCGCGTGTTGAGCCCTGTCTTGCATGACCTGTTCCCTTTTGTCTCCATGGCTTTTTGCCGCCGCCGGATACCTCTGCTCTTGTAAGAGCCGACTGAGTGCCCTGACGCTGATTTGCCAGATAATTAACTACCATGTGGTGCATAACTGCGGCATTGGGTTCGATTCCGAATATAGCGTCCGAAAGGTCGATTGTGCCAACCTTGCTGCCGCTCATATCCAATACATCTATATTTGGCATCAAAATTCCTCCTTCCCTTATGCCTTAACTGAGTCGCGGATTACTACGATACCGCCGTTAGGACCCGGAACGGCTCCCTTTACAGCGATAAGATTGTTTTCTGCGTCAACCTTAACAACAGTAAGGTTTTGAACAGTTACTCTCTCGGCTCCTAAATGACCGGCCATTTTCTTGCCCTTCCAAACTCTTGACGGGTCTGAACAAGAACCGATTGAACCACCGTGTCTGGCAACAGGACCGGAACCGTGTGATTCCTTAAGTCTTTGGAAATTCCAACGCTTGATAACGCCGGCATAACCTTTACCTTTGCTTGTACCTGTTACATCTATCTTATCTCCTGCGGCAAATACGTCTGCCTTGATAAGATCGCCTACACTGTAAGCATCGCAATCCTCAAATCTGAACTCGCGGAGCGTTCTCTTCGGAGCAACTCCTGCCTTATCAAAGTGACCCTTCATAGGCTTTGTAACCTTGTTGGCCTTTAAGTCACCGTAGCCGATTTGTACGGATGCATAACCGTCGTTTTCTACCGTTTTCTTCTGTGAAACAACGCATGGACCTGCTTCAACAACGGTAACGGGAACGACATTTCCCTTTTCGTCGAAGATCTGTGTCATACCGATCTTCTTGCCAATGATAGCTTTTTGCATTTATAATGCCTCCTAAAAGGTTATTGGTTGGCTTTCGCCAACATGACCTCCAACTGCTGTCCGTTGAATCAGAGCTTAATCTCTATGTCAACACCTGCAGGGAGTTCAAGACTCATCAGAGCTTCAACTGTCTTGTTAGACGGTCTGAGAATATCGATAAGTCTTTTGTGCGTTCTCATTTCGAACTGCTCACGACTGTCTTTGTACTTATGAACAGCTCTAAGAATCGTGATAACTTGCTTTTCGGTCGGGAGCGGTACAGGACCTGAAACTCTTGCGCCTGTACGCTTCGCAGTTGCAACTATACGCTCTGCTGATTGATCAACGAGCTGATGGTCGTAACCCTTAAGCCTTATCCTTATCTTTTCCTTGACTGCCACTTAAATCGCCTCCTTCGTAATGTTGGCGGGCGGTTTTCCTTTAAAACTATCAAACTCATCCGAGTGTTTCCCGGTTTGTCATTTAAAAACCGAATAACTTAATTAAGTTATCCGGACATAGTCAAAAAGGCATCAAACTGCATAAGGACATAGCAACCCACAAGTCCCTTTGCACTTTAGAAAATATTTTGTCGCCCGGTTTAAAATCGGACATACTCCACGGAAAAACCGGCATCTTTCAGCCGCAACCTCCCGTTTCATCGCATATCTGTTGCAGTCACGCTTAATTATAATACCATATACAGCTAATTTTAGCAAGTTTTTCTTTGTAGAACATAGTAAAATTTTTCACTGTGTTTTTGTGCATTTTAGCCAAAACAAGGCATATAAATATCACAAGCACAGTTTACATCGGTTTTACTGTTAAAATTATAATGTAATTATACAATATATTAGCATTTTTTCAAGCGATTAAAGTAATTTTCCGGGGTTTTATTCAAGCTATAATTTGCGGTTAAAAATTAAAAACTCATCGCAAAGCTCTGCTCACAATCCTTATAATATATATCGGCATCAGCGATTTTATACAATCAACCACCAATTTTACAAAAAACACACTTTTATAAAATTACTTTTTGTGACTACCTATTATTATACATTCTTTTTATGATTTTTATACACAAATTTATAAATTAAACCAAACTTGATTTTTAATTTTTTAAAATCAAGTTGTATTATAAGCTGTTTTACCATAATGTTACTGGGGTTTATCGTCAATATGCACAACAATAATCATCACGGTTGGTTGTTGTGGTAAAAAACGCTGATATTGAATAAATTTTCATTTTGCTCTTGATTTTTTGTGCATATCACTGTATAATAATCAGCATAAACCGCATTTTTATACAATTTTAGGAGATGAAAACAATGAAAAAATTAACAAAAATACTGGCGATAATCGCCGCAATGGCATTACTGTCACTTCCGACCGGATGCAAAAAAGATTCAGACAAAACCACTATCGAGCAGGTGAAAGAAAACGGGTATATAACAATGGCTACAAATGCCGACTTTGAACCTTTTGAGTACAAGGACGGTACAGAGTTTTTAGGTATCGACATTGATATTTCAAAGAAAATAGCCGAAAAATTAGGTGTGGAGCTTAAAATAAACGATGTAGCATTCTCCGCCGTACTCCAAGAGCTTGCAAACGGAACGTGTGAGTTTGTAGCGGCAGGCATGAGCTATGACGAAACAAGAGCCAAAAATGCTGATTTCTCCGACCCGTATTTCTCGGCGTCGCAGGTAATCTTGGTAAACAGTGACAGTTCAATAGCTTCGGCAGATGATTTAAACGGCAAAAAAATCGGTGTGCAGGAGGGAACGACAGGCGCAGATTATTGCGAGAAAAACCTTGAAGCGGAGGTAATACCTTTTTCAAAGCACGTCGATGCGGTTTCCGATTTGATTGCAGGGCAAATCGACGCTGTTGTTCTCGATGATTTTCCGGCAACAAAATTTGTTGAGAAAAACGCCGATAAAATCAAAAAGCTGGACACTCCTCTCACAGAGGAAACATACTCAATAGTAGTTGCAAAAGACGACAAAGAAATGCTCAACCTTGTAAATGAGGTTATTGCAGAGTTAAAGTCAAGCGGTGAGCTTCAGGAAATCATCGACAACTACCAAGACGCTCTCGGAGCAGAATAAATCTATTGTCAAAGAGGCTACTCAAAGGGGTAGCCTCTATCATACTTATACAAATCTCAAATTAAAAGGCAACAATCTTTATGAGCTGATTATCTCAATACTTTGCGGTCATCCTCAAAATACGTCGGTACGCCTGATACTCCGCCTCGTCTTGCGAAAATCATCATAAGCCTTTGTCAACTTTCAATACGGGATTGGTAATACTTACCTCAAATGCGGCAAACGTTAGCTCTATCGGCTCTGTTTGAGATTAGTAAGTAACGGGAGGAATACACATGGCAGGCATTACATATACATCAAATATTTTTACCGACATATGGCACGGTATAAAAGACTATTGCGTGAATTTAGGAGCGGAGTTTTGGGAACAGATTAAACTGAATTTAATCGAAAAAGAAAGATATCAATACATAACCAAGGGGCTTTGGATAACCGTCAGAATAGCTTTTTTTGCGGCACTTTTCGGCGCATTAATCGGCATTATAATCGCTCTTATAAAGGTAGCGTCAAACAACGGCAAAAAACTTAAGCTTCTCAATTTAATTGCAAACCTGTATACAACCGTCATAAGAGGCACACCTGCGCTCGTTCAGCTATTTATAGTCTACTATTCATTTTGCTCCATATTAAAAATAGATAGATTCTATGCCGCCATAATCTCATTTTCAATCAATTCCGGCGCATATGTATCGGAAATAATCAGAGCCGGCATAATGTCGGTTGACAAGGGACAAATGGAGGCAGGCCGCTCACTTGGGCTTTCTCAACGCACAACAATGACAAAAATAATTTTCCCTCAGGCGCTTAAAAACATACTCCCCGCACTGGGTAATGAGTTCATCACGCTTGTGAAGGAAACATCGGTTGCCGGATACATCGGCGTTGTTGATTTGTCAAAGGCCGGAGATATCATCAGAAGCCAAACTTATTCGCCTACCATCCCTCTTTATACAGTTGCATTTATTTATCTCATAATAGTCGTATTGCTCACAAAGCTGCTCAATAAATTTGAAAGGAGGCTGCGTAAAAGTGATTTACGTTAAGGATTTATACAAAACCTTCCATAACAGCACCGGAACCGTAAATGTGTTAAACGGTATAACCGAAACTATAAATCAAGGTGAAAAGGTTGTAATTATCGGGCCGTCCGGCTCAGGAAAAAGCACATTTTTAAGGTGTCTTAATCTGCTTGAAACACCAACCTCCGGAAGCATACAATTTGAAGATACTGAAATAACCGACAGCAAGTGCGACATCAATGCCGTGCGCAGAGAACTTGGAATGGTATTTCAGCATTTCAATCTATTTCCGCATCTCACCATACGCCAGAATATAACGCTTGCTCCCGTAAAGCTCAAGCTTAAAACACAACAGGAGGCAGATGAAATGGCACTTGAGCTGCTTAAAAAGGTCGGACTTGCAGACAAAATAGACGCATACCCGATACAGCTCTCAGGCGGGCAAAAGCAAAGAATCGCCATAGTGCGGGCTCTTGCACTCAATCCGAAAGCATTGTTGTTTGATGAGCCGACCTCGGCACTTGACCCTGAAATGGTCGGTGAAGTGCTAAACGTTATGAAGGCTTTGGCAGAAAACGGTATGACAATGGTAGTAGTAACACACGAAATGGGCTTTGCAAGAGAGGTTGCCACAAGGGTGCTGTTTATGGATGAAGGTAAAATAATAGAACAGGGCCCTCCGGATGAGTTCTTCACCAACCCCAAAAGTCCACGCTTAAAAGAATTCTTATCCAAGGTATTATAACGGCGTATCATAATTTGTCATTATAATCTAATCTCAAATCAAAAGACATACAGTCTTTTCTTTCGATTCACGTTATACATCGTTGCAGTAATCGCCTTAGTTGTGTATAAAAAGTCGGGCAATCAGTTAATGCAGGCAATATCGTCCGCATAAGCAGTCTGCCTAAGAAAATAGAGTTGTTACGTTAATTTTATAATATGCGTGTATTATCTGCCATTTTGCAAAAATCATGCACTAATAAATCTTCAACTGCTTACAAAGAAATTAATATAAATAGTATATTAACTAATAAAATGTTATTAGTTAATCGCTATAAAATACGGCGGTGCTTTGTGCACCGCCGTATTTCTATGTTATTATTAGTGAATGTAATATCATCTTAACGGTTCAGGCCTTTTAAGTGCCTTAGAGCTGTACAAAAGTGCAATGGTTTCCGGGTCTGCAACACCTGTCACTCCGTCAGTAAGATTATCATAGTTGTAGAATTGGAAGTCAGACACAGCCTGCTTTGTAGATGCTCCATAATAGCCTGTCGGCTCATAGAACATATATCCAAGTTCATCAAGGCGTTTTTGCATTTCCAAAACATAATCGTTCTCATCACCATATTCAAGCGTCATGTCGGCAGGAATCGGATTTTCCGCAGCTGATGCAGTTCCCGAAGAAGCTTCTCCCGACTCTACCTCCGATTCATCACTGGAGCTTGTAGTAGCAAGGTGAGGATACAAAATCTTCGCCATAAAGATTACAGCATCTATCATTGTCTGCCCCTGCCTTGTCATATAACTGTAATTCATTTCGTAAACATTATCTTCTTTTACAGCGGTAACATCGGCAAAGCGTTCATCTTCCGCTATAATTTCCTTTAAACCGGTATTGCAAAAGATGTACTGCGGATTAGCAAGCTTAATATTATCCATAAAAGATACGTCCGCACTTTCGGCTACGTTTATGGCGTTTGTATATCTTATAAGCTCATTTCCGAATGACGAATCGGAAATTGTATTAAACTCCTCATCAATAATGTAGCATACCGTCATTGTAGCAGGCGAATCAGACTCAAGCGTAGCTACCAAATCATCAAACGTAGAAAAAATACTGTCAAGTGCTGATTTTGCGCGTGTGCCGCCTGTAGATTGACCCGCAAGCACCGAGCCTATCGTTTTATAAAGCTCCTGCATACCGGCTCTTGTAAGCGCCGGGGCGAGCTTAATAACGGTAACGCCCGAATTCTCAAGCTTCTGCTTTGCAGAGTCAGAAAGAGCATTGTCTGCAAGCACCAAATCAGCATTTAGACTAACTATTTTGTCTGTATCGGGAGAATCCTTTGCTCCTACAGAAGGCAAAACAGCCATTTCCTCCTGCGTACATTCATCAGAACGCCCTATTAAAGTATTCTCCAAGCTACAAGCTAAAATTATGTCAGCAATCGAATCACACAGTACAACGACCTTCTGCGGCTGACTCTTAAAAGTTACATCACCGACAGTAACGGGATATTCGGAATCAGAACCGTCGCCACCGCCGCCTTTACAACCGGTAGCCACCATAAAACACAGCGTAACTGCCAATAGCAATGCTAAAAATCTTCTTGCCATTTTAAACATCCTTTCACAAATTCTCTATAACTATTAAGCCCTGTTTAAAAATCAGGAAAACCAAATCAAAAGCATAGTAAAAATCACTATTAGTACCAATTATTGACTATTTAGCTATTTCCTAATCTTTAAACAGTGCTTAAAATCCTTAAAAAAGCCATTTTTTATAAAATAAGCGCACTTTAATAAACATAGTACAAAATACTACATTTTTTGAGAATTATTTCCATATTTTTATTTTTTCTAAAACTATAAAAATCTAAATGCACAAAGGCATATTGAACATCACAAAGGGTCGCCGTTCGGAGCCGGAGCTTGAGAAATCCATGAATCCCCAAGCGCCGTATACTCCAAATGACTTAAAAATCTTTATTTTCGCTTTTTTTATCTTTTAAGCTCTCAATTTGCAAAATACCATGATATTTTGAGTATGCCAAAGCAAACCCACAATTATATTATTGCGTAAATTGTTCTTTGATATTCCCGTCAAGAATGACATTTGCAACTATCATTTTTTCTGAGTTTATCCGTTTCTAAAGTAATATTCCCCAATCAATTTGCGTATTCAGGGTGCCATGTCAAAGTGACGCTGCGATTCATCACTCCAACATGGTTACCCAAACGCTTACAAAGCATCGTGCAGTAGCAGGAACACAAAGCTTTGTTTCACACGTATGGTCGAAGCTGCTACCCATCGACAATACCTATTCCCCTTATTCGTATGCGCAAAGCCTTGCGCTGCTACCCGCCGGCTTTACTGTGATTAATCTCCTTATATGCGTATAGTTTGCGGTGTATTTCCGCTTACAACGCTGTTGTTATTACCGTACACGCAAAGCTCTGCGTTGCTACCCGTTTACTTTGCTCGATTTATTACGTTTGCGTACAGGTGCTTGCGATTTCACCTATACTGTGTTTATATTCGTAATTGCGGTAAACCGCTGATTTTTATATTCTCACTAAGTTTTTATTAGTTACATCATCAAGCTATCGTCAAAGCGGTGTTGCGATCCATCGCTTTAACTACGCCATATCCTGTGCAGGGTATTACCTGCTGTTTTTTACTTACTTACTCGTGAGTGCCTTCCGTTGCTACCCGTAAACACCACTGTTGTTTCATTCGTATTCGCTACATTTGCGTTGCTACCCGCTCATGCAACTGTTGTTATTACCGTACACGCAAAGCTTTACGTTGCTACCCGTTTACTTTGCTCGATTTATGTCTTTCACGTATATGGCATATGCGACTTGCCGTATACTGTAGTTTATATTCTT
>CADBRB010000145.1 GCA_902796955.1 uncultured Ruminococcus sp. | reverse complement strand
ACCTTTCTGGCGGCAGAAAGGTACTGCCCTGCGCCGGCATGAGGCGCATAAAAATAAACAAATACTTAAAATCAATATAAACTAACTCTGTGCCTGTGTGCGCTTGCGCTCGTAGGCACAAGAAGGACGGAGTCCGCTGGCACTTCGGCAGGCTGAGCCTGCACGCAAGTCGCACACGGAGCTATTGCAAATTCTAACTCCATTTCCTGCGGTTAAAACTTGTTTTTATTCATTCCACACTTAACACAATGTAACTAACAAAAACGGCGGGGACATGCCGCAAGGCATCTTCTCGCCGAACAGTAAAGTTATTGTTGCATTGTGAGTATCTGACTTGAACGGGGTCAAGGGGCGGAGCCCATTGTCGTTTCAAGGAAAGGGATATATAAGGGAAAACCCATCGAAAGGGTTTTCCCTTATACGGTCTTTCGTACCTTTCTGGCGGCAGAAAGGTACTGCCCTGCGCCGGCATAAGGCGCACAAAAAAACAAATACTAAAATTAACAAAAAATTCCGTGCCTGTGTGCGCATAGCGCACGTAGGCACAGAGTGCATAAAGCGTCCGCTGGCACTTCGCACACAAAATTGTTGTAAGTATCAGCTTTGTTTCCTGCGGCGGAGTGTAAACTCCCTCAGTCAGCTTACGCTGACAGCTTCTCGCCTGCCAGTTCGGTCAGTGCTTCTGCCTACAGCAGAGGTGTCCACCTGACACCAGCACCCCATAGTGAGAGGCAAGGCGAAACCGGCATGAGGCGCATAAAAATAAACAAATACTAAGATTAACAAAAAATTCTGTGCCTGTGTGCGCATAGCGCACGTAGGCACAAATCAAACTGCGTCCGCCTGTACCCGGAACTGCAAAATTTTACGCTGACGTCTGGTTAAAACGTTTTATCTAAAATCAGTATAAAACATTCAGAAAAACAGTTGACAAATAGGAAAAAATGATGTACTATATACTTAGTTAGCAAAGGCTAACCAAGTATATAATATTTTACTAATCAATACGGCTTGTATAATTGCCTAAAAATATACAAATCTTTAGTTTGCTTATATGTAAACTATAATTATTGTTTGGAGGGGATTTGATTATGTTACAGTGGTTATCATCAAATTTAGCTACAATTTTAATATGCTTGGCGCTTATTGCCATAGTTGCGGCTATAATCACAGGCATGGTAAGAGATAAGAAAAAAGGTAAATCGTCGTGTGGCTGCGGTTGTGAGAATTGCGCTATGAGTGCCGCCTGCCATGCCGCAAAGCAGGGTAGTATTACCAAAAAGAAAAATGCTTAACAAATTTATCTAAATAATTTCAAGAACTAATTGCAAAAAAGCGCAGGTCATGGTATTATTTTATCATGGCCTGTTTGTTTTATATGGCAGAGTTAATTTGACATTGGCATTTGGCGAAAGTTGTACGGATACTTTTGAACAACCTGCCTTTTGCCAATAATACAAATGTAATGCGAAACGAGAGGAGATTTTTTATGAGATATCAAATTCAAGGAGAACCCATGCCTGTTGTTATTTGTGAGCTTGACAACGGTGAAACGATGATAAGCGAATCCGGATCAATGAGCTGGATGACGCCGAATGTACAAATGCAAACCGTGGGCGGCGGCTTAGGTAAAATGTTCGGCAGAGCTTTTTCAGGCGAGAATATGTTCCAAAACCACTATACCGCTATGGGCGGACAGGGCATGATTGCTTTTGCGTCCAGCTTCCCCGGCTCAATAAGGGCATATCAGATAACGCCCGACAGACCCATTGTAGTACAGAAGAAAGCGTTTTTAGCATCTGAAAGAGGCGTAGAGCTGAGTGTTTATTTCCAAAAGAAGCTCGGAACAGGCTTTTTCGGCGGCGAGGGCTTTATCATGCAGAGGCTTTCAGGCTATGGCACTGCATTTGTAGAGATAGACGGCTCTGCTATGGAATATGAGCTTTATGACGGTCAGCAGATGGTAATAGACACAGGCTATCTTGCAATGATGGACGCTACGGTTCGTATGGAAGTGCAAATGGTAAAGGGTGCAAAGAATATAATTTTCGGCGGAGAAAGCCTGTTCAATACAATAGTTACCGGCCCCGGACGTATAGTTCTTCAAACTATGCCTATAAGCAAGTTTGCCGGTGCAATCAGCGGTGTTATACCCAAAAAAGACTGATGACGTCTTTTTCTGTGTGAGTAAAATTTAAAAAATTTAAAAGTAAAACCGGTCCGAAACAGAAAGCTTTGCATTTTTATATGCTTTCTGTTTTGGGCTTTTTTAGCTTTATATTGACAAATCGTTTTTGCCGTATTATAATACCAACATACCTATTCAGTAGGCAAATAGGGTAAAGGATATTTATAAATCCCGAAAAAACTATTAATTATAATTGATAAAGGAGATTACAAGCTATGCCAGATAAGAATTATAAGTTTGAAACATTACAGCTTCATGTAGGGCAGGAAAGTGCAGACCCTGCAACGGACGCACGTGCAGTACCGATTTACGCCACAACATCGTATGTATTCAAGGATTCTGCGCAGGCGGCAGGCAGATTTGCTCTTACGGAAAACGGAAACATTTATACAAGGCTTATGAACCCAACCTCAGATGTTTTTGAAAAGCGTATAGCCGCACTTGAAAGCGGTGCGGCGGCACTTGCAACAGCGTCCGGCTCGGCGGCGATATCATATGCAGTACAAAATATAGCTCTTGCAGGCGACCATATCGTATCGTCTACAAACCTTTACGGCGGCACGCATAATCTGTTTGCCAACACATTGGTTGAACAGGGTATAACAACAACATTTGTTGATCCCTCGGACTTGGAGGGGATTGAAGCGGCAATTCAGCCAAATACAAAACTGCTTTATGCCGAAACTCTGGGCAATCCGAATTCAGATGTAATAGATATCGAGGCTCTTGCCGCAATAGCACACAGGCACGGTATACCGTTTGTAGTGGATAATACTTTTGCAACTCCGTACCTGTTAAGGCCTATTGAGCATGGTGCGGATATCGTGGTACACTCGGCAACAAAATTTATTGGCGGACACGGCACAGTCATGGGCGGAGTTATTGTAGACGGCGGTAAATTTGATTGGGCGCAAAACGATAAATTCCCCGGTATCTCCAAGCCGAATCCGTCATATCACGGTATAGTTTTCTCTCAGGCTTGCGGCAACATCGCATATATAGTTAAGCTCAGATGCACACTTATGAGAGATTTGGGAGCAACGATTTCTCCGTTCCATTCGTTCCTGCTTTTGCAGGGATTGGAAACTCTCTCTCTGCGTGTTGAAAGGCACGTTGAAAATGCTTTGAAGGTAGTGGATTTCCTGAGCAGACATCCGCAGGTTGAGAAAGTAAATCATCCGTCGATATCAACAGGTACGCAAAAGGAGCTTTACGAAAGATATTTCAAGAACGGAGCAGGCTCTATTTTTACATTTGAGATAAAGGGCGATGCTGAAACGGCTAAGAAATTTACCGAGAGCCTTGAATTGTTCTCTCTGCTTGCCAATGTTGCAGATGTTAAATCGCTTGTCATTCATCCGGCGTCCACAACACATTCACAGCTTAGTGAGGACGAGCTTCTTGCTTGCGGTATAAAGTCAAACACAATTCGTCTTTCCATAGGCACGGAGCATATAGACGATATTATTGCTGACCTTCAGCATGGCTTTGATGCTGTAAAATAATGCTTTTGGTGTGATGACTTATGATGATATCAACTAAAGGAAGATATGCCCTTAGAGTTATGGTAGATCTTGCCGAAAACGGTAATGACGGCTATGTTGCGCTTAAAGAAATAGCACAACGGCAGAGCATATCCAAAAAGTATCTTGAAGCTATAATGGCGTTGCTCTCCAAGGCGGAGCTGGTTGACGCAGTTCACGGTAAGGGAGGCGGCTACAGGCTTAACAAGCCTGCCGAGGCATACAAGATAGGAGATATACTGCGCATTACCGAGGATACGCTTGCACCGGTTGCCTGTTTGGAAGACGGCGCAGAGCCATGCCCCAGAGAGAGCAAGTGCAGAACTGTACCAATGTGGAAAAAGCTGTATATATTTATAAATGAGTTTTTTGACGGTATTACCATAGCTGATTTAATGAACACCGAAGAGTAAAAAATAACTGCCAAAGCTTTTACGCTTTGGCAGTTGTTTTTTGATATAAGATATACATATAGTATAATTTAAGAGTAATTGTACTTATTCGGCACAATAGATTTTTTATCAGGTTTAGCTTTATCACTGCTTTTCCCACAGATACACTCTTGACTCATACGGTTGCAAAAGCTTTTCGTCTGTGTTTTGGTGAGTTTTCAAAATAAGCTTGGCTTTGAAAATGTCAAAGCCTTTAGGAAGCATGAGCTTTTCGGGCTTATCGGAAAACGAACAGACAATAAGCAACCGCTGAGCGTCGGATTCTCTACTGTATACATAAAGTCTATTGCTGTGCCTGAAATACTCTTTGTATGTGCCATATCTCACGGCATTAAGCGATTTGCGCAGCTTAATGGCTCTGCGGTAGAAGTTCAGCAGAGAGTTTTCATCGTTTTCCTGCAAAGCCACATTTATCTCCTTGTAATTGTCATTGACGTAAAACCACGGCTCACCGGATGTAAAGCCTGCGTTCTTGTCACTGCTCCATTGCATGGGAGTGCGTGCGGAATCTCTTGAGCTTCGCCAAAGCTTTTTCAGACGCTTTTCCGGCGGCTGCTTCAAATTACTATGAGTATAATAATATACGGTTTGTACATCTTCATACATATCGGGGCTTTCCGGCCGCCAGTTGGTCATGCCGATTTCCTGCCCCTGATATATAAACGGCGTACCCTTTTGGAAAAGATATGCTACAGCAAGTGTTTTACCGCTTTCATCGTGAAATTTTTCACTGCCGTAGCGTGATATTATTCTCGGATGATCGTGGTTTTCAAGATACAGCATATTCCACGCCTTGCCCGCAAGCCTGTACTGCCATTTTGAGAACGCCTTTTTCATGCGCCTGAGTGAAAACTTTGTCGGCAGATAGTCAGTAAACAGGCAGTCTGCCGTCTGGCTTTCAAACTGTATCATCATATCTATTTGACCGTTTTTTTCGTCTATGTATTCAAGCGCACGCTTGGGCGATATAAGCGGAGCTTCGGCAAGTGTAAAGCAATCGTAATTGTCAAGCACGTCACGCTTAAACTCCGCAAGATACTCGTGAATATGCGGCCCGTGATTGTAATGCCACATACCTTTATATATCGGAAAGACTCTGTCGTTAGGCAATCCCTCTTTTTTGGATATATATGTGATTACGTCCTCTCTGAAGCCGTCAACGCCCATATCAAGCCAGAATTTGAGTATGTCCTTTACCTCCTGACGCACAAGCGGATTATCCATATTTAAATCGGGCTGTTTTACGGCAAAAAGATGAAGATAGTATTCACCTCTTACCTTGTCAAGCGTCCATGCTTTACCCTCAAAATTACTGTCCCAGTTGTTTGGCAGTTTGCCGTTCGGTTTTTTCGGCCGCCATATATAGTAATCTGTGTACGGCTCAATTTTGCGGCGGCTTTTTTCAAACCATTCATGCTCATCACTGGTATGATTTACAACCAAATCCATTATGAGCTTCATGCCTCGCTCGTGTACACCGTCCAAAACCTTTTTAAATGCCTCCATACCGCCAAATTCCGGCGCTATGTCCTTGTAGTCGGCTATGTCATAGCCGCAATCCGCCCCCGGTGATGGATAAACCGGAGAAAACCATATGCCGTCACAGCCCAAAGATTTAATATAATCAAGCTTTTCAAGTACACCCCAAAGGTCGCCCATACCGTCGCCGTTGCCGTCCTTAAAGCTTCTCGGCCATATTTGATAGAACACCATGTCCTTGTACCAACGCTTATGCTCCATGTGCATTCCCCCCCTTTGAGTTGATTTTAACATAAAATTGCATAAATATAAAGTTTAAATGTTGAAAAGTT
>CADBRB010000144.1 GCA_902796955.1 uncultured Ruminococcus sp. | reverse complement strand
TCTACTACAGACGAAGTGTCCTCTGAGCTTACATCAACCGTCGACTCGTCCGATTGTGATTGCACTACAGACGAAGTGTCATTTGAGCTTACATCAACAGGATTGTCCTTTTCACAACCTGCAAGCAATGCGGCAGATATCATCGCACCTGCCAATAAAACAGTTAAAAATCTTTTTTTCATTTCCTCATTCTCCATTCTAATAATTAAGTATTGTTATATCAAAAGCAATCAAAATTTTTAAAGCACTGTTATTTTGTAATCATTTACAAAATCCGTTAAAGAGATTTATTGAGAATTTGTATAAGCTCCTCTTTTGTAAAAAGGCAGTTGAGCATTTCAAGCATTGCGTTTGTCGTCAAATACTCAGGCATATTCAGGCTTTTTAACAGCTCGCCCCTGAGCCTTGCACTGTTCCTGCCGCCGGAAAGCCCAAACTCATATAAATCCTGTTTTGTTATTTCACCGACTGCGGTTTTTTTAGGTTCGTCACCTATGACGGTAGCGCCGCTTCTGCGTATTGCGCTCAGCAGGATTTGCTCATCCAAGCCCTCAACACCTAAAAGACACTCCTTTGAAAATTGCTCCTTACGCTTCTCCTTACCCTTTACGGGAGGAATATACGCCTGTTTTATCAAATCGGGGGCAACCGTGCCTTTGAGGAAATTCCTGATTACAAACCCGGCTGAATCGCTGTCGGTCAAAATCAATATTCCTCGTGTTTCAGCTACTCTACTTATTAGATTTAGTTTTTCTCTGTCTTTAAAAATTCTGAAGCCGTTTGTCTGTATTATAGGTGCGTCAATAATTGATGAAAGCTTGATTTTATCATACTTTCCTTCAACTATTACAGCCTCTTTTATTTTTATCATAATTCCGGCTCACCCAAGCCCTTCACCTATTGTTCCCGTGACAGCAATAAAAGCTTTGAAATAAGCGTTTCCATTAAAACTCTCTTATCTGCTCTTGTGCTTTTCATTCTGTAATCCGTATCCACTATTGCGTCAAGTGATTTTCTCAGCGCAGTTGTAGTCAATCTTTTCCCGTCACGCTCTGCGTTTTTCAGCCTGAAGGCCTTTTTTCCGTAATCAAAATACTTTTCCAAAACGCTCGATTGTTCTCCACTTTCGATTGCTACACGAACACGGTACATATCTACATATGCACCGCTCAGCACTGCTAAAACCGCTATCGGCTCCTCACGCTGATAAAACAGCAAATCAAGCTGTTTATACGCTTGGTCACTGTTGCCGGAAGCTACAAAATCAGCAAGCTTAAACACCTTTGCCTCTAAGTTTTTGGTCGTGAGCATTTCAATATGCTCTGCGGTTATCTCGCCATGTTCAACAAAGGCGCACAGCTTGTCCAGCTCGTTTTGAAGCGTCATAAGGTCAGTTCCGCAATAGGATATTATTTTTCTTGCATTTGCAGAAGACAGCGTTATTTCTCGCTTTCCTGCCCACGAAACAAGCTGTTTTTCAAGTGTGAGCTGTTCCTTTTTTTCGCATTTCAGAACAACGCCGTAGTCCTCCGCCCGGCTTATAAAGCGCTTCCATTTTGCGGACTTTGCATTTACCTCAACGGTAGTCGCACTGACTACCACAACCGTACTTTCGCTTATATCCTCAAGTGCCTTGCACAATGCCGCAAAATCGCTCTCGGCAAGCTCTTCAACGTTGTAATCAGCCAATAAAACACAGTTGATATCCGCTGTAAACGGTATCATGTCCATGCAGGCGATTATCTCCTCAACCGGCGTTGAGGTTGTCATTCTGTGAAAATTAAAATCGGAGGGCTTTTTGCCGGTAAGCTTTTCCGTAAGCTTTTCGGTATAATGCTTTACAAGCAGCTTTTCCTCACCGTAAATAAAATACAACCTTTCAAATTCCTTTGCCGAAAGTTGCTTTTTAAACTCGGATTCCGTCATCATTGCCAATTCAAATCCCTCCTCATTATCGGGGTTTTATCTCTGTACATCTCAAATACGATACATCCGTTTTTACACAGCAATAACATCTGCTTGCCTTTATATTCGGCCTGCCGTACAGTGTTAATAGCTTTGTCAAGTCTGCCGCTTACAATTACTATACCGGATTTAATATTTTCTGCGCCTTTAAGCGAGCTGTCGGTTATGCATATATCAGCACTTAAAAGCCTTTTATCAATCCCGTTTACATCAGCCTTGCCCGGTAAAATCAAAAAACGTTTTCCGTAATACTCAACATATGTGTAAATCTTGCCGTCTTTATTTAATGTATCTATCCTTATGCAGCCCCAAAGCACAGTTGATAATTCGTCTTTTACTGCGTTAAACCTGCAATTTTCATTTTTATATAAAGATTTTATAGCAACTATGTTTTCGTTAGTGGCTATAACATTATCAACTTTGTACCCGTTAAGCAGAAGATTACACAGCCGTTTGCTTGCCGCACTGTTTGACGCCACCGTAACGGCACTTATATTTCTTGTATAAACGCTTATATATTCGGCAATTTCCTCGGCAAAGCGGTTGTCCTCACAGCAGGCTATCACTGCGGTGTTGCCATTATAATTAAGCACTGCGGCATAACCGTCGTCTGCATCTATAATATTCAAATATAACTTATCAAAGCTTAGTACATCATTTGAAGAAACACCAACAAGCAATATTAAAATCGAAGCGATTGCCGTTCGGCCCGCAAATTTAAAGCCCTTGCGCCATAACAGCGTAATTGCCGCAAGTATCAGGCTCATTGCAAGCCACACTGCTATATACTTATGAGAAGTATTTATATACGCATACGGTATTGCGGCAAGCGCCTTTGTGATTTTGCTTATATACTCGCACAAAAGCTTCACTGCCACAGCAAACGGATATGCGGAAAAACCGATTAACGGAACTGAATATAGCACAAGCGCAGTTACCATAAATACAAGCAGCGCCTCCACCGCAGGTATAAGCAGAATGTTTGAAATCACTGCGATAAAAGATACTCTTTTAAATACAACTATGAGTATCGGAACGGAAAGCACGGTTGCACCGGCTGTTGTGCCTACAGAAGCCGTAAATATTTTTATCAATGCACGCATAGGTTTGTATTTTTCAAAGCATTTTACGGTAAAAATTCTGCTGTTCAAAGCATTTATTATTGGCTCTGTAAATATCATCAGGCCGATCGATGATGTAAATGAAAGCAAAATGCCTATATCCCCTGCCGCAAGTGGATTAAAAAACAATATTAGCAGTGCGGCAAATCCAACCGATGAAAACTTATATGGTTTTGCTCCTATTATTTGCCCGAACAGTGCAATAATTATCACTATTCCTGATCTCAACACAGTTTGAGTAAAACCCGTCACTGCCATAAACACCGCTACCGCAAAGACGGATAAAACAAGCGCAAATTTTCTGCTTTTTCTGAATATCATGCCAAAAACTATCATTGCGAAGAAAGCGATTACAGACATATGTAAGCCAGAAACAACTATTAAATGCGATGCGCCTATTGCGCTAAGCTGATTTTTGGTTTCCGCATTCACGGCATTTTTATCACCGAGCAGTAATGCCTTTGTGATGCCGGCAGACCTTGAATTTAGCAGTACATCTATGCTTTTCGCAATATATTCTCTCAGCTTAACAATGTAGTAGCCTGCAGTTTTTTCCTCTTTTACTGCTCTGCGAGATGTATAAACGTCCTCTATGTATCCGGCAAAGACAATCCCCTTAGCCAGCATATAAGATTCGGATGAGTATCCTCCGCCCTCCGGAAAATACAGCTTAACCCTGCACGTTACGGTATCATAGGCAAAAATGTCTGCCGCATAAGTCTTCTTCACTCTTATCTTAAAGCCAGTGCTTTGCAAAGGATTGTCATGCGAAAGCACCTTTAGAGTATATACCGTACCCGTGTCGGTATCGTACGGTATATCTACAACTCTTGCGGTAACATTTATTTCCCGGCCATCCAATTCCGTAAGCGGTTCTATTGCGGAATTATAACTATGCGAGTACATAAGCATTGCAACTGCCGCACAAAATGCCGCAACAGGCAATACTCTTGCTCTGCGTACAGACGGTATCAGTATAAACACTGCAAACGCCGCCGCCAGTGTTATTCCGGCGAAAAAGGCTATGTTTGCGCCAAAATAAACAGCGGCAACCGTGGCACACAGATATGTAAATCCTACAAGTGCCATTCGTTGCCGCATATAACCGTCCTCCGAAATCTTTAATACATTGCTCAAACCGACACAGCACAAAGCTGATGTGCCGATACAAGAATATAAATTCACAATTTTAGCAATGGCATTATCGTGAGTTGCTTTTACATTTTATTTTGTAAATAAAGGTAAAGGCTCCAAAAAGATTATATCATCTCTCTTTGATGCGTCGCCCTCGGCAAGCACAGCCGCCTCGCCGACAATATTACCGCCTGCCTTATGAACAAGCTCTTCCAGCGCAAGCAAGGACTCACCCGTGCTGATAACATCGTCAACTATAAGGACTCTCTTGCCTTTCATCAAATCGCATTTATCCTTTGAGAGATAGAGTGTTTGCGTATTCTCGGTGGTTATTGATTTAACCACTACAGAAATCGGGTCGTCCATATAGAGCTTTATGCTCTTTCTGGCTACAACATAATTGCGGCAGCCCTGTCTTGCCATCTCATAGCAAAGCGGAATACCCTTGGCCTCGGCAGTAACCACTATATCATGCTCCGGGCATTTTCTCAAAAGCTCGGCAGCCGCCTTTTCGGTAAGCTCAACATCACCGAACATGATAAATGCCGCTATGTCAAGTGACTTATTGATGGGGCATATCGGAAGTTCTCTCTCACAGCCCGCTATTGTCATTTTATAAGTTTTCATTGATTTACACCGCCTGTAATATTATTTTTCATTATCAGCCCGGAGGCCATTCCATACTGCGTCCGCCAAGTAAGTGGAAGTGCAGATGCTTGACAGATTGACCGCCGTCTTCGCCGCAGTTGTTTACTATACGGTATCCGTTTGTAAGGCCGAGCTGCTTTGTAATCTTGGCAGCCGCCTCGAAAACATGAGCTACAATACTGCTGTTCTGCTCGTTTATATCGTCAGCAGACGTGATATGCTCTTTAGGAATTATCAGTACGTGTACCGGTGCCTGCGGGTCAAGGTCATAAAATGCGAGTACCTTGTCGTCCTCATAAACCTTGTTTGACGGTATGTTGCCCTTTGCTATCTCACAAAAAATACAACTCATTTTTTCATCTCCCAATTATCAGGATTGATAAGCGGCATATCATGAATTGCCGCAAATACCTGTACAGGCAATTCAAAAGCCACTGTATATTGTAACACACTGCATTATCAATGTCAAATACTTTTTT
>CADBRB010000143.1 GCA_902796955.1 uncultured Ruminococcus sp. | reverse complement strand
GGCACCGTCATCTGTTATAAAGATTTCTCCGTGCTGATAAGGATTCATTATGCCTGGCTCTACGTTTATATACGGATCGATTTTTTGCGCAGTTACTCTTAAACCTCTCGACTTTAAAAGCCTGCCGAGCGATGCCGTCGTGATGCCCTTGCCCAATCCGGAAACAACACCGCCGGTGACAAAAATAAATTTTGTCATGAAAAAACATCTCCTTATGCAATAATAGTTTATTATTGCCCAAAAATCGGAGATGTTTCATATTTTATGTTAAATTGCTTTTGATAGTTACTAATCTAATTTAAAATAGACTCCTCTTACAGATTAAGTTCAGCAGAGAATTTCTGCCGTATTTTAAATGTGCCGGCATTTCAGGCACAATAACGCAGTATTGCATGAATAAAACTATAAGTCTGTATTGCTTTAATTAGATATTATCATTGCGTTCGAGCGTTGCTTGTTAAATCTCAACAACGCCCTCAAATACTCTTACGGCGGGTCCTGTCATAAACACTGTTTCATCAGTATAGTTTATAATTAAATCTCCGCCCTTAAGCTTAACGGTAATGTCTTCACCTTTTTTGCAATAACCGTTTTCAACTGCGGCTACCGCCACTGCGCAGGCTCCTGTGCCGCAAGCCCATGTTTCGCCGCTTCCACGCTCCCAAACTCGCATTTGCAGTGTATTGGCATCTATTATTCTGACAAACTCAGTATTAATCCTTTCCGGAAAGCGCTCGTGAAATTCAAATTTTGGGCCTATGTCAGCAAGGTTAAGATTATCTATATTATCACAAAACAGCACGCAGTGAGGGTTGCCCATCGAAACACACGTTACGTTATATACATTACCATCAACATTGAGAGGTTCGTTTATTACTCTGTCTTTATCCCAAACAACCGGTATTTTATCGGCTTTAAGCTCAGCCTGCTGCATATCAACCCTAAGCATGGTAACTTCATCGCCGTCTTTGTATGCCTTTAAAATCTTTATACCGCTGAGCGTTTCAATCGTGACGGTATCCTTATGCACCATGTCATGGTCATACAGGAACTTACCCACACAGCGTACTCCGTTGCCGCACATTTTTCCCTCGCTTCCGTCAAGATTGAACATACGCATTTTTGCGTCGGCAACGTCGGACGGACATATAAGTATAACACCGTCGCCGCCAATACCGAATCGCCTGTCAGAAAGCTTTATACTCAGTGCGCCGGGATTGTCGACTTTTTGGTCAAAGCAGTTGATATATATATAGTCATTGCCGCAACCGTGCATTTTTGTAAATCTTAGTTTCATTGTTACAACAGTCCTTTCATATGGCATATTATACTAAACGGCAGAGAATACTTAATAAAGATATTGGCATAAATTGTGCAGAGCAAAAGTATAGAGCGCAGACAGACTTACTTCTGAGCAGTTTTATATCGCAGCAGAAAAAATTTTATGCAACAGGGATAAACATTGAGTATTTTGCCGATAGTTTGTATTATATCACGTGTGTCAGTTTTTTTCAATAGCGACGCCTTCCGTGAGAAAGGGAAAGGGGCTGTTGCTTTTTAACAACAGCCCCTTAGAGGAAGTAATGATAATCAACATCTGGATGAATGGCACACATCCATAATGCTCTTATATGCAAAAACATGAAAATCAAATAACACAATCTCTATTTGACAATTAAAATTATACTCCGAATTTTTGTTACAATCAACAACAGAACTGTTTTATATGCAACTTTATTATCACAGTTATGTAACCTTATTTACAACATCACAAAAAAGTCGCTATTCCGAGTATTAACATTTTTTCAATTTTGTTATAAATCTCATATGCGTTTTCAAGTGGCAAAGGATTTTTGCCCAGACCTGTTTCTATGGTAAAGCCGGGCTTGTTAAACTCTTGAATAAACCAGTCCTTAAATCCACCGCCTACGGCTATGCCTTCCGGTTCGGAAACGGTATATCCGCTTGCAAGCGCCAAATCCTGTGCTATTTTTTTGTAGGATTGCGGAGTATCGCCAAAGCTCCAGTATATCTCTTCACCTTGACTGTGAAATGCAAAGGCCATATCGAACACAGCACTTCTGCAAAGCTTTATCATGGCTGATGTTTCAGGCTCGCTCTCAGGGTATTCACCTCCGTAACGGGTGGGAGAAGGTCCGGTAATTCCACTTTCGCGTTCAAGCTCATGCAATTTACTCCAGCCTGCATTAAAATTATGATTTATATCTACTCCATTGGCATTTGCCTGCCAGAAAGTTGTCTTTCCTGCACTCATTCTCTCTATAAAATCTTTCTTGTTGACTGCGCTTCTGCTTCCGTTTATGGATATTTCAACACCGTCCGGATTTACGCAGGGTACAATCATAAGTCCTCTTTTTTCGATTATTTCTCTGATGTTAAAGCCGTAGACAGATTTGTTGCTCTCTAAAAGCTCACATATTCTGTCCGCAAATTTAAGCAGTAAAATGCTGTTTATCCATTCCATGCCGTGGAATGCTCCGGAATACAATACATAGCTCTTTGTATCACCGATTTGTATGCAATAAATCTGCCTTTTAAGCACGCTTCGACCTATTTCAAAGCATGACGCACTCTTATGCTTTTTAAGCAAAGCCTCTATTGCTTTTTTGCGGTTTTTCTCGTCCGCAGGATAATTGAATACTTGACTTGTCATAACTAACTCCTTATAATAATGTAGCGAAAGGTGGTGGGTTATATAATCTTATGCACCGTCTGTAAAAAATATTTTAGGCGTTTGTCCGGCATTTTATCAGACTTCGGCAGTGCTTGCCGTCTTCTGTTTTCGTCGTCATCGGTAATTCAGACGGGATATGAAGATTATAAATAAATTATGGAACTTACTGAAAAAACAATAGCCGAAAACACGGTTTTTAAAGGCAGAATCCTTGAAGTTTCTAAGGACGAGGTGCTTTTGCCGAACGGTAAAACCTCAACACGGGAATTGGTAAAGCACGTTGGTGCGGTTTGCGTTGCAGCTCTGACGGATAAAAACGAGCTTTTATTTGTCAGGCAGTTCAGATATCCGTTTAAGAAGACACTGCTGGAGCTGCCTGCCGGAAAACTTGAAAGCTTTGGCACTCCGCTTGATAATGCAGTCAGAGAGCTTAAGGAGGAAACCGGGGCAGCAGGGGAGGCTTGGACTTCACTGGGAGAGATGTACCCGTCGCCGGGTTATTGCTCAGAGATAATACATCTGTATTTTTGCAGAGTAAATTCAATAAGCGAGCAAAGCCTTGATGACGATGAATTTGTGAATGTGGAACGAATTTCTCTGGATAGTGCCGTAAAAATGATTTGCGGTAATGAAATTAAAGATGCCAAAACTATTGTAACGATATTCAGGCTAAAGGAGTACCTGCAAAAATAGCCTTGAATTAAGCCTCGTGTGCTGTTTAAATACAATGTAAACTCAGAGGTTTATAGAATGAAAAATAAGGTACAAATTCGTAACCGTATGTTATAATTTTGAAACAATTTGTAATCGTATATTAACGACTTACAGCCCATATTGTGGTATAATCTAATTAGTTTGTGTGGAAAGTGTTTTCAGTACGACTTTTATACTGATATCTTATTGAAAACAGAAAGAGATTTTAGGATAATCCTGCACTGCGTGGCATATGATTCTTTGAATAAGCTATACTCGCACTGCAAGGTTGAAATCGAAAAAATTCTGCTTTTTAGGTAAGATATTAGAGTTATATCACGGATATGAGCTGTTTTTTGCGTTTTTTATTGCACACAGCGCATTGATTTTTATAATAGCCGCACTTACTGTCAATACTGTCATAACTTTACCTATGCGGCATGACTGACCGCATAGGTTTGTGACAGACAAATCCGTCTTGGCACGGCTTTTAAATTAGTAAAAAGTAAAGGTTGATTATAAAGTGAAAAAGAAGATACTTATTATAGCTGCTGTTGCAGTGTTTGCGGCCGTTATCATTTCGGCTCTTGTTTTTGCAGTACGCAATCCTAACGGTGTATTGAGCCCGTATGGCAGTGAGAACAATGCAGATATAGGTGTCAGGGTATCTGTTACACCTGATATGTCCATGTTAAAAGAGATTGACGACACATCTGCGTTCTTTTTTGATTTGGGTGTAGTTACCACTATTAAAAATGTTATTTGGCAGAATGAGAATACCGCTATAGTTATAAGTGAGGACAATGGGTATATCTGGGTATTTGAGTGCGATTTACAGAAAAAGACCACACTTGAGAAAAGCATTATAACGCTTAAAGAGGGGGAAAAGTATTCCGACTCAAAGGTTATAGCCGATGGAAGAATTTGTATCTCAACAACCAAGAACATTATATTTTTGAACGACAAATTGGCGCAGGACAGAAGCGTTCGTATCCGCTGTAACAGCGGCGACGTAAAAGAATCGTGCGTAAATTTTGACGGATCTCAGTTTTTATTTATAGATGACAACGGCTTGAGCATTGCTGTTGTTGGCAGCCTCCGCTCAAAAATTCTTGTTGCAAACGGCATCAAAGGGGAGAACAGCGTACCGTATAAGGCTGGGTTCATTGACAACGATACGTTATATTACCACTATGTGGCCGCTGACAGAACCGTTGAATGCGATGTGATGAACTTAAAAAAGACGCAAAGTGTTAAATGCTCCAATGTTCAAAGAATATCAAGTGTTACAGCAAATTATATATCTGCACTTGACAGTACACTTTCAACCGGTCTGCGTACAGTTAAAATTTTCAACGGAAAAGAAACACTGTACAAAACTAATAACTACATTGTTTTTGCCATTGCGGGTGATAAGGATATGCTGTATACCGCCGGACTTACAGCTAATACGAACAAGCTTGTCATAGAAAAAATTGACCTTGTAAACACAACGAGCACAACAGTTCTTGCACTCAATAACGAGGTTTCCGGCTTAAGCAACGTCATGTTCGTTTCAGATTTTGGCAAGTGTGCGGTTCAAATAGATAAATACGACAACGGAAATGCAAATCTGCTTATATTCGATAAGAATTGAAACGGAGTGATGCAATGTGGTAATTAATCCCATACTTATAATTATTACGCTTGCTATTTCAATTTACACAGTAATTTTCTGTATGCTCAACAAGCCTCAAAAACCGGTCCTTTCGGGTGTGTTTTTGGCCTTGCTTGTTGTGTATCTCATATGTACATATATGATAAATCTTATGTTTACCGCTATTTCAGATCAATCCTATCAAGTAGATTTCATTAACAAGATTGTTTGCTTCATTACCGCTACCGACACGCTGACCGAGCTTTCGCTTGAGTATTCCTTTGAAATCTTTAAGATAATCGACATTTGCCTGATGTGCTTATCTATCGGATTTTTGGTTTGGGATATACGATCCATTTTTATTGTGAACAAAGGCGATGATGTCGAGCATTTAAATTAGTTATGCTCTATGAACTGTTGATTGTGTGACAATAAACGAACTTGATTCTACATAAAAAAGCACCCCTGCGGTAAGACCGCAGGGGTGCTTTTTCTTCATCTGACTCATTATCATGGCGATAAAACTATCACCGTGATTGATTGTTATTCCCAAACTACCTCGTCCTCGACGAAGCCTTCCTTTTTCTTCTTGTTTATAATAATCTTTGCAATAAAACCGCTTATAAATACAAATAATGAAACTATCCAGCCGGCTACAACCTGAGCCCATATCGGATATCCGCCGTAACTGCCGCCGTTTTTGCCAAAGAGGTCTATCATGTTCCAGACAAACAGACCGGTAAGCAAAACAGGTGCAATAAATTTTATGGAGGCGGCAAACCACCAGTAAGGCATCTTAAACTTAACTGCGTTAAGATTGACTTCCTTAAGTATCTTTCTTACATTGAACGTCCAGCCTATGGCGATGCACTCAAAAATACCTATTACAATAAGGTTTATCTGATTTGTCCAGTTGTCGACTATATCGAGCCAAGCAAGACCTGCCTGTGTTATGAACAGTATGGAAATAAGACCGC
>CADBRB010000142.1 GCA_902796955.1 uncultured Ruminococcus sp. | reverse complement strand
TTTCTTGGGAATGCCCTGAACAACACAAAGATAATACTTTTCTATATCTCTATTTTTCATCTTTTCGTTGAGAATCCGAAGACTTTCGGCATTTTTGGCGGCAATCACCAGCCCGCCCGTGTTTCTGTCAATCCTGTTTACAAGGGCAGGCGCAAACGAAGCCTCCTGCTTAGGGTCGTACTCCCCTTTATCATAAAGATAATGCTGTATTCTTGCTATAAGAGAATCAAAATGATATGTTTCGTCCGGGTGTACCAGTAATCCCTGTTTTTTATCGACAAGCAGTATGTTATCGTCCTCATAGATTACATTAATTGCCGTAGGAGCTTTCAAAAAATCAAATTCGTCCTCATGTGCTCCCTCAAAAAACTCGTCTTTTATATAGAGAGTCAGCACATCGTCCTCGCATAATCTGGTGGAAATCTCACATCTTTTTCCGTTTAGCTTAATGTGCTTTGTACGAATGTATTTATACATCAGCGCTTGCGGCAAAGCGGTAAAATGCTTTGTCAAAAACTTATCAAGGCGCTGACCGGCATCGTTTTTCATAATTTTAAGAGTATGCATTTATTCTTTCTCCAAAACAAAATGTTTCTTTTAATTGTAACACATACTTAAGAAAAATACAATATCATGCTTGTCACAAATTCAAGATTCTTGTTGATTTTGCAATCATAGTATACGATATGCTCGTAAACAAATACATAGACAAATGACATTTACTGCATCAATAACAGACAAATCTTCACTTTTGCTCAAAAATCAGGCATCAGCGCAAATCTGCCTGTTTTTTAAGCGAAGGAAAATATATCGAAATTAACAAAATCATTACAATTAATCACATTTAGGCATAATAATTTGTTTATAATCCCACTATTAAAAAAGCAAAAAATGGTGTATAATTAATTGATTAATTACTAATATGGAATTTTGTGCTCAAAATGTGTCATTTGATTTTGACAGATTATACATTTAACAGGAGAGGAGCAGATTTGCGGCTTTTTATTAAACCGCAACGTACGTCAAATATGGATTTTAAGCTTGTATCTGATTACAAACCTACCGGCGACCAGCCACAGGCAATAGATGCGCTTGTAAAAAGCATACAAAACGGTAATAGAGAACAAACACTTCTTGGAGTAACAGGTTCCGGCAAAACTTTTACTATGGCAAATGTTATTGAAAAACTCAATAGACCAACCTTGGTGCTTGCACATAATAAGACTCTTGCCGCACAGCTATGTGCTGAGTTTAAGCAGTTTTTCCCTGAAAACGCAGTAGAGTATTTTGTTTCCTACTATGATTACTACCAGCCTGAGGCATATATTCCGACTACAGACACTTATATAGAAAAAGACAGCTCGATAAATGATGAAATAGATAAGCTCCGTCATTCAGCAACCTCCGCCCTTTCCGAAAGACGTGACGTGATAATCGTTGCAAGTGTTTCGTGTATATACAGCCTCGGTAACCCGATAGATTACAGAACAATGGTAATCTCTCTGCGCCCCGGAATGGAAAAAAGCCGTGATGAGCTTATCAAGAAGCTTATCGAGCTGCAATACGAGCGCAATGACATAAATTTTACAAGGAACAAGTTTAGAGTTCACGGAGATGTATTGGAGATATTTCCTGCGGCATCAAGCGGCTCTATTGTCAGAGTTGAGTTTTTCGGAGATGAAATTGACCGCATAAGTGAAGTTAATCCACTGACGGGTCAGGTAATCGCTCAGCTAAAGCACACAGCCATATACCCGGCGTCACACTATATAGTTCCCCGTGAAAAAATGAAATCTGCATTGGCGGAGTTAGAACGTGAGTTGCAGGAAAGGCTTGCGTATTTCAGAGATAACGGTAAGCTTTTAGAGGCTCAAAGAATAGAACAGCGCACGCACTATGACATGGAAATGCTGCAGGAAATCGGATTTTGTTCGGGAATCGAAAACTATTCCAGAGTGCTGTCCGGCCGCAAGCCCGGCTCGGCTCCGTTTACACTGCTCGACTATTTTCCGGAGGATTTTTTGATATTCATTGATGAATCGCACGTGACTGTACCGCAGGTAAGGGCAATGTACGCAGGCGACAGAGCCAGAAAGGAAAGCCTTGTTGAGTACGGGTTCCGTTTACCGTCTGCTTTTGATAACAGACCGCTTAATTTTGATGAATTTTACAGTAAGATAAAACAAGTAGTGTTTGTAAGCGCAACTCCCGGAGATTTTGAGAAGGAAAAAAGCTCGCAGACGGTTGAACAGGTAATACGACCGACAGGATTGCTCGACCCTGAGGTTATAGTTAAACCGATTGAAGGTCAGATAGACGATTTAATATCCGAAATCAACCTGAGAACCGAAAAAAAGCAACGTGTGCTTGTAACAACGCTGACTAAAAAAATGGCTGAGGATTTGACCGCCTATCTTGAAACCGTCGGCATAAAGGTGCAATATATGCACCATGATATCGACACTGTGGAAAGAATGAAAATAGTCAGGGATTTACGTCTGGGTGAGTTCGATGTACTCGTTGGCATAAATCTTTTAAGAGAAGGTCTTGATATTCCGGAGGTTTCACTTGTTGCGATACTTGATGCCGACAAAGAGGGATTTTTACGTTCGGAGCGTTCGCTTATTCAGACCATAGGCCGTGCCGCAAGAAACAGTGACGGACAGGTAATAATGTATGCCGACAGCGTTACACCGTCAATGGAAAAGGCAATTATTGAAACGAACCGCAGACGGAGCATACAAATGAAATACAATGAAGAGCATGGTATAGTTCCAAAGACGATTATAAAAAAGACGGCTGAAATTTTAGAAATATCGTCACACTCCGAAACGGAGCGTAAAGTTAAAAGACGCATGACCACCGCAGAAAAGCGTGAGCTTATAGAACAGCTTACAAAAGAAATGAAGGCGGCGGCAAAGCTGCTTGAATTTGAACACGCAGCGTATCTGCGAGATAAGATAAAAAAGTTGAAAGAAAACAGTTATTGATACTATATTAAACGAAAGGCAAGACATAACGCTCGGCAATTACTGCCGGACGTGTCTTACGGTGAATGAAATGGCAAGAAAAACCGCCGCATACGGTAACGACAGTATATCGTCTTTAAAAGGTGCAGACAGAGTACGTAAACGTCCTGCGGTTATATTCGGCTCAGACGGCATAGAGGGCTGTCAGCACTCGTTTTTTGAGATACTCTCAAACTCTATAGACGAGGCCCGTGAGGGTTACGGAAAATCCATTACAATAACAAGATACTCGGATATGTCAATCGAGGTTGAAGACCACGGACGAGGCATACCTGTAGATTACAACAACAATGAGCAAAAATTCAACTGGGAGCTTATTTTCTGCGAGCTTTACGCCGGCGGAAAGTTCAACAATAACGAGGCGGAAAGCTATGAGTTTTCACTCGGCCTTAACGGTCTCGGTCTTTGCTCCACGCAGTATGCATCTGAATACATGGACGTCGACATCAGGCGTGACGGAATGAGATATACTCTTCATTTTGAGCATGGTGAAAATGTGGGCGGTCTTACCAAGGAGCCTTACGCAAAGCGCGATACCGGCACTAAGATACACTGGAAACCGGATTTGCAGGTTTTTACCGATATAGACATACAGCCGGAATACTTTCTTGATATAATCAAACGTCAGGCTATAGTTAATGCGGGCATACACTTTATTTTCAGAAATCAAAACGGCAGAAGCTTTGATGTAACGGAATTTGATTACAAGGACGGTATTGTTGACCACGTAAAGGAGCTTATCGGTGAAGACGGACTTACCGCAATACAGTCATGGCAAACGGAGCGTAAAGTGCGTGACCGTGAGGACAAGCCTGAGTACAAGGCAAAAATCAATATTGCCTTAGCTTTCTCAAACAGAGTGAGTGTTTCCGAATACTATCACAACTCAAGCTGGTTGGAGCATGGCGGTGCGCCTGAAAAAGCAGTTAAAAACGCATTTGTGTATCAGATAGATTCCTACCTGAAGCAAAACGCAAAATACAATAAGAAT
>CADBRB010000141.1 GCA_902796955.1 uncultured Ruminococcus sp. | reverse complement strand
GATATAAATAGCAAAAATAATGTATTATACATAAAAGTAAAAGAGTTCAGTAGGCTGAAAACAGTCTGCTGAACTCTTTTTATGCATGAGCAATGACTACCATTTAGGTTAGTGTTGCTTCAATTCATCGCTTCTCTGTACAGTCGGACATACTGTTCTGCAGAGCGCGCCCAACTGTTATCCCAGCGCATTGCACGCTGCACAAGTATACGCCAGTCATCTCTTCGCCAATACCCTGCAATAGCCCTTTTTATTGCGTCAAGCATATCTCCGGTATCGTAATTCCTGAACAGAAAGCCGTTGCCGCCTCCTCCAAAGCTGTCAACTACTGAATCACGAAGTCCGCCTACTTCTCTTGCAATCGGTATTGTTCCGTAGCGCATTGCTATCATCTGAGAAAGTCCGCACGGCTCGCTCTTTGACGGCATTAAGAATAAATCCGCACCTGCATATATTTTTCTTGCAAGCTCGTTTACATAACCGAAGCAGGCGCAAACTCTGCCGGGATATTTGTTCTGCATATCTCTGAAAAAGTTTTCATATCCCCATTCACCTGAGCCGAGTATGACAAACTGCACGTCCTCCTGCCACATGAGCTGTTCAAAACCCTGACATACCAAATCGAGTCCTTTTTGCGAGGTCATGCGTGTAACCATTGCAATAACGGGAACTTCCCATCGCTGTGCAAGGCACAGCCTCTCCTGAAGCTTGCGCTTGCATTCCTGCTTTCCCTCTAAGTTATCATACCGATAATGAGCAAACATATGAAAATCCGTATTCGGGTCATAGCTTTTATTGTCGATTCCGTTCAAAATACCCCACAGCTTCCATTCTCTTTCACGCAAGATGCGGTCAAGCCCGTAACCAAACCACGGGTCTTTAATTTCCCAAGAGTAGCTTGGGCTTACAGTTGATACTCTGTTCGCACATTCTATAGCACCCTTCATAAAGTTTGCACAGCCGTCATATTCTATCAAATTCATACTCCACTCAGGCAAACCCACAAGCTCACGCACTACATCAAAACCGTATTTACCCTGATACTGTATGTTGTGAATCGTAAACACGGTTTTTATCCCTCTGTACCAATCGTAATTTGAATATATAGATGTGTAGTAAACAGGCACAAGAGCAGTCTGCCAATCGTTACTGTGTATCACATCGGGTTTAAAATTAATATGCGGCAGTATTTCAAGGCAGGCACGGGAGAAAAACGCAAAACGTTCGGCATCATCATAATAACCGTATAATCCGTCACGTTTAAAATAGTATTCGTTATCTATAAAATAATAGGTCACATCGTCAAAGGTGGTTTCAAATACACCGCAATACTGGCTTCGCCAGCCCACAGGCACAAATATATTGAATAAATATTTGATATTGTTTTTAAGCTCCTGCGGTATACAACTGTAATATGGCATAACTACACGGCAACCTACAAGTTTTTGCCTAAGTGCGGCAGGCAGCGAGCCGGCAACGTCGCCCAGACCTCCGCTTGACGCAAAAGGGTTGCTTTCGCTTGTACAAAATAAAACCTTCATAATTTAAACCTCCACATCATACAACACTGGATTTTCCTATAAATACCGGATAAGTCGAATAGCCCGAAACTGTTCTGTCAGAGCGCACGGTAACGTCCTTATCGCAAATAACATAGCTCAGCCGTGAATCCTCATAAACCTGCGTATCCTGCATAATCACACAGTTCTCAATACGAACGTTTTTGTGTATGTGAACTCCCTTGAAAAGTATACTGTTTCTTACTTCGCCCTCTATTACGCAGCCCTGTGCAACAAGGGAGTTTTTAACTACGGAGCTAAGACCGTATTTTGACGGCATATCATCACGTATTTTTGTAAAAACAGGTCTGTCCATAGTAAACAATTCACGGCGGATATCGGCATTCATAAGAGCCATATTTGCGTCAAAATACGATTTGACCGATGTAATTATAGATAAAAAGCCGTCAAATCTATAGCCGTTTATCTTCAATACCTGAGTATTCCTTTGCAGGATATCACGCTTGAAATCCACCTGATTTTTACTTATGCAATCACACACAAGCCTTAAAAGCAGATTTCGGTTTATGAGAAAGCTGCTGAGCGCATAGTTACATTCACCGTGTACGGTCGGGTTTATCAGTATCTCGGTTACACGATTGATGTTGTTGATTTTCATGATGACAGGCTCATGAAGCTTATCGGGTAATACTCCGCTCTTATAGGCTATCGTGATGTCTGCACCGCTTTCAATATGCTGTTTTATCATGTTCTTGTATGAGATATTGTATATCTGGTCGCAATCGCAAATCAGTACGTATTCCTCGGTACTGTGTTCGAGAAAGCTCCTGAGCGCATATATCATTTCTATGCGTGTGTTAAAGCTTCCGTTTTCCGCAAATGGGGGCAACAGCACAAGTCCGCCTCTGCGCCGTGATAAATTCCACATTTTGCCGGAGCCGAGGTGGTTCATCAGCGAGGTATAATTACTCTTTGTAGCTACGCCTATCTTGGCTATATCAGAATTAACCATGTTGGAAAGCGGAAAATCAATAAGCCGGTATTTTCCGCCAAAGGGAACGCTTCCCATAGTTCTCTTAAAGGTAAGCTCAGGTATTGCTTCTTCGTGAAAATTTGAGAAAATAAAGCCCATAACGCTGTTGCTTCTCATACCCTTTATCCTCCTCAGATATCTTTATCTATCATTGCTTTTGGCGGTATAACCGTACCTGCGCTGATTTTTAAGCCTTCACCCACAACGGCAAGCCCCCAATCAGCTTTGTTATTTAAGTTTTCCGGTTTTTCGCCCACAACGGCATTTCTGCCTATGACGGTATTTTCGGCAATTATGGCATATTGAACGTTTGCATCCTCCTCTATAACACTGCCGGGCATGATTATAGACGCCGTAACCACAGCCCCCTTTTTAATTGTTACACCGGGGAAGAGTATTGAAAATTCAAGCTCCCCGTAAACACTGCACCCGTCTGAAACAAGAGAATTTTGTATTATTGCACTGTCGTCTATATAATGAGGCGGCATTGTGGGATTTCTTGAATAGATTTTAAACGATTTGTCGTTCAAATCAAGCTTAACCTTCGGGCTGAGCAGATCCATATTAGCTTCCCAAAGGCTTTCTACAGTACCTACATCTTTCCAGTATCCGTCAAAGGGATAGGCGTACATACGCTCGCCGTTTTTAAGCATATGAGGTAAAATGTCCTTGCCGAAATCATTGCTGGATTTTTCGTCCGCCTCGTCTTCTATCAGATATTGCTTTAGTTTATCCCAGTTAAATACATATATTCCCATAGACGCACTGGTGCTTTTTGGTATTTTTGGCTTTTCCTCAAACTCATAAATTGAATTGTCGCTGTTGGTATTCAGTATTCCAAACCGTGACGCCTCGTCTATAGGCACGTCAATTACCGCCACTGTGCAGCTTGACCCCTTTTTCTTATGATATTCAAGCATTTTGGAGTAGTCCATTTTATATATATGGTCGCCCGAAAGAACGATAACATATTCAGGGCTGTATCGCTCAATATAATTCATGTTTTGATAAATGGCATTTGCAGTACCCTTGTACCAGTCTGCGCCTGCCGGCTGTTGATACGGAGAAAGAACCTGTACTCCGCTTCCCAAGCTGTCAAGATCCCACGGCTGACCGCTTCCTATATATTCGTTCAGCTCCAGCGGCTGGTACTGGGTGAGCACGCCCACTGCCTCTATGCCAGAGTTAGAGCAGTTTGAAAGAGGGCAGTCAATTATTCTGTATTTTCCGCCGAACGGAACTGCGGGCTTTGCAATTTTTTTAGTAAGCACGCCAAGCCTGCTGCCTTGACCGCCGGCAAGCAGCATAGCTACTACCTCTTGTTTTGGATACATCAGTGTCACTCCCGACTCTATTTATTTTTCCGACTATATCGGTTGATTTCATTGTCCTATTATATTTATTTACAGCTTAATCCCGCAAATACAGTCAGCTTTTATGGTAAATTAAGGGTACGCCTCTTTGCACGGCTCTTATCAGCAGCGGATTATGTATGTTTTTACCGCCGCAACCGTCAAAGCTGTGTAATCGGTCGATAAAGGATTGCTCATAAATGCACTCGTGCGCAGGGAACAAAGGCTTTGACTGCTATAAGCAAGTGTGCGGCATATAAGCGGTTGCTGTCCGTCTCCGCTTAAGATTTAAATTGCGAAAATTAATCTTTTAAATCCAATCTGCTTTCTATCAGAAATTAGTATAAAATTTGTTTTATAAAAAACCTATTGGATTTTGTACAAATCAACTTGACAAATAGCTATAAAAATAATACAATATTACTCAGATGTTCATTTATTATTACTACAGTTCAGATGAAATCGTGTATTGGCGGTAAAGCAGTGAACGACGCAAAGCGTGTTTACGTCGTCAACGGTTTGATATTCTACATATCTTTCTAACTATAGAATGACATCACACATACAGGTTGCTCCTGTATTACTCTTTTAAATGGACTCATTAAGAGCCGTTATTATATAGATAAATTTTTATATTACTACAGACTTTGGATTTTATATTAATTTATCGTGGTTTTCCACATTTGTATTCATATATTTTATTTAACTCTGCAAGGTGAAGCTTTATTTATACTGTTTTTTTGTAAGCTTAAGTATAAACGTTCGGTACGTTTATACTTATTCGGGTGTACAAAAAAATGCTTTGTCTTGCTTACCTTACCATGTGTATACTGATAAACCGCATGGTACTTAAGGTTGTTGTTTCTGTTAAAAAATTGAATATCTGATAACGGCACTCTGAGTTTTAATTTTAAGAAATTATGATTATTGAAAGAGTGCTTTAAGCGCAATGCGTAAAAAATGCATCGTTTAAAGCAAACAGAGAAAAGAACAAAACAAGGAGGTGTCAGTATTAATGCAATGGTATTATGTACTTTTAATTTGCGTTCTGGTTGGTGCGGTATGCGGCACAGTTGCTTTTTTCTGCGGTATAAAATACAGAAAAAAGATAGCTGAAGCTAAGATTGGCTCGGCTGAAGAAGAAGCAAACCACATAGTCAGTGAAGCTATGAAAACCGCCGAAGCAAAGAAAAAGGAGATTTTACTTGAAGGCAAGGATGAAGTTCACCGCCTCAGAAATGAGTCGGAAAAAGAATTATCCGAGCGCAGAAAAGAGGTTCAAAGGCAAGAGAGAAGAATCCAGCAGAAGGAGGAAACTCTTGATAAAAAACTTGAAAACCTTGAGAAAAAAGAAGAAAATGTTACAAATAAACTGAAATCTGCCGAAGAAAAGCTCCAGGAAAGCGAGATAATAAAGAAAAGTCAGCTTGAAATGCTCGAAAGAATTTCGGGTTATACGGTTGAGCAGGCAAAGGATTATCTGCTTAAGAATTTGGAGGACGAGCTTGTTCACGAAAAGGCTGTTAAAATCATGGACTTTGAGCAGCAGTTGAAAGATGAAGCTGACAACAAGGCAAGGAACATTATTTCGCTTGCCATACAGCGCTGTGCCGCAGACCATGTTGCAGAGGCTACGGTATCTGTTGTACCGTTGCCAAATGACGAGATGAAGGGCCGTATAATCGGACGTGAGGGCAGAAATATAAGAGCTATAGAAACTCTTACGGGCGTAGATCTTATTATTGACGATACACCGGAGGCTATAACGCTTTCCAGCTTTGAGCCGGTAAGACGTGAGATAGCCAGACTTTCTCTTGAAAAGCTTATTGCCGACGGACGTATTCATCCGGCAAGAAT
>CADBRB010000140.1 GCA_902796955.1 uncultured Ruminococcus sp. | reverse complement strand
TTTCAACCGAAATGCACCTCTTCGTGTACTGACATACACTATCCGCTATAACGTGCGGCTCACGTCATTCCTACTTATCTTTCAATGTTCGGTTTGCCCTCGCAGACCCATTCACTGCTTTTACCTGCTGTATCGCACCAAACTACAGCTCTCTGAAAGGAATTATTACAGCTACTCCCTCTGCTCAACGGTTTACTTTATTAAGTTGCAGCTATTCTACACTATTTTTTTAACGTTGTCAATAGCTTTTTTAAAAAATTTTTATTTACTTTGAGCTGCCGCAAAAGAGTTTTTGATTTGTTCATCCTTAAATTGCCTTGTATACAGATTGTAATAGTAACCCTTTGCATCCATAAGCTGCTTATGGTTTCCGCTTTCCACAATTTTACCGTCCCTGACGGCCAATATGATATCAGCATTGCGAATAGTGGAGAGCCTGTGCGCTATTACAAATGATGTTCTGCCCTTCATCATCTTTTCTATCGCATCCTGTATTACCTTCTCCGTAACGGAATCCACCGAAGCGGTTGCTTCGTCCAGTACAAATATCGCCGGATTTACAAGTATGGCTCTGGCAAACGAGATTAGCTGTTTTTCACCTGTGGAAAGCATATCTCCGCCCTCGCCCACATCGCTGTCATAGCCTTTTTCCATACGGGCTATAAAATCATCGGCAGAAACGCTTTTTGCCGCATTTTTTATATCGTCCATAGTAACGTTTTCGTTTCCGTAGCGGATATTATCGGCAATCGTACCCGAAAACAAATGCGGCGTTTGCAGTACATAGCCGATATTTGAGTGGAGCCACAGCTGAGAGCGTTCACGTATGTCCTTTCCGTCTATCAAAACCTTGCCCGATGTAGGCTCATAGAACCTGCACACTAAATTTACAAGCGTAGACTTGCCGGCGCCCGTTTCTCCGACTATTGCCACATTTGTACCCTTCGGAACTTTCAGGTTGAAATTTTTAAGCACATATTCATCCCCGTCGGGATATTTAAAGGATACGTCCTTAAACTCAACGTCACCTGTGAGCTTTTCCCAGTTTTCCGTTTTCGGCTCAAACATATCGCCGTACTTTTCTATTACCTCAGGGGTATCGTTTACATCGGATTCCGTTTCCATAAGTCTGGTAAAGCGCTCTACGTTTACCTGAACGTTTACAAGATTGGCAACTGCGCTTATAAGCCATTGTACCGGCTCCATAAGCCCCTGAGCATATGACATAAACGCCGAGAGCGTACCTATTGCAAATACTCCTTCTATAGTAATTACACCGCCGTACCAAAGAACTATGCTGAGTGCAAGCGATGCCGAAAATGAGATTATCGAGGTTATGAGCGCACGGTGATGACCTGCACGTACCGCAAGCTTTTTCATCTCCGAGGTTTTTTCCTCAAAGTCCTTTCTCATCTTATCTTCAACAACAAGTGTTTTTATTGTTTTTGCACCTGTTATACCTTCGTTAAAGCCACCTGTTATCTGCGAATTTTTCTCTCTTACCCTGCGGTTATACTTAACAAATACTCTTTGAAATACTACGGACATAACCGCCACAAAGGGGACTATCGCCGTAACGCACAGTGCAAGCTTTACATTGAGTATAAACATTACTACAACCGCTCCGATTATATACGAGCAGTTCCAAACCGCCTCCATTGTAGTCCATGAACACAACGAGCCTATTTTATCAGTATCGCTCATAACACGTGAATGTATATATCCAACACTGTTTGCGGAATAATAAGACACGCCTAAGGTTTGCAGATGATTAAACGAGGCCCTTTTCATATCTCTGCCTACATACATTTCTATCTTGCACGCATTATAGGCCGATATGGCATTTGTAATCACCTGAAAAACCAGCATCAGTACATAAATCGCAATGAATACCGGCAAGCCTTCAAGTGTTTTTTTCGCAACATAGTTATCTATGGCGTACTTTTGAAAAAGCGGCAGTATTATATCTGCCAATCCGCCGGCAAAGCCTACGATTATCATACTGAGGGCTATTCTTTTGTATGGCTTAATATACGGCAAAAGCTTATTTATACCAAAATACGGCAGGCGCACATATTGTTCTTTATTTTCCATAATCACGCCTCCAATCCCGTCTGCATGGCAAAAATTCTGCTGTACAGGCCGCCTCTTTCAACAAGCTTGTCATGGTTGCCCTGTTCAATTATTCTGCCTTTGTCCAGAACGATTATGTTGTCGGCATTCATAAGTGTGGAAATTCTATGGGAAATTATAATAACCGTCGAATCGCCAAAGTTCTTTTGAAGAGCCTCTCTTATCTTTTCATCGGTTTCGGCGTCTACCGCCGAGAGAGAATCGTCGAATATCATTATTGGCGCCTTTTGCATAAGTATACGTGCAATCGCCGCTCTCTGCTTTTGTCCGCCCGAAAGTGTAACTCCTCTTTCTCCAACCTCTGTATCGTAGCCCTTTGTAAATTCGCTCACGCTCTCGTCAAGGCAGGCAATACCGCTTACACGCTTGATTTCCTCCAAGGTGTACTTATCCCTTGTAATGCCTATGTTCTCGGCTACGGTGCGAGAGAACAAATACGGCTCCTGCAAAACAATGCCTATATTTGAGCGCAGATAATCCGACGGTATATCGTTTATGTCAACACCGCCCACAGTTATTCTTCCGCAACCCTCAGAGAGCCTGTAAAGTCTGCTTAACAGCAATGTTACGGTAGATTTACCCGAACCTGTTCCGCCAAGTATGCCCAAAACCGTACCGCCCTTAACGGTAAGATTAATATCGTTAAGCACCGTATTGCTGTCATATGCAAAGCTTACGTTCTCAAAAACTATATCACCGTGCATATCGGGCTTTATATTTTTATTGCTGTCCTGTTCGTCTTCGGAATTCATTATATATCCTATACGTGCTATTGAAACTCCAGCTTTGCTCATTTCGGAGAGTATTCTGCCAAGCCTTCTGACCGGCCATGTAAGCAGTCCGTTATACGATATGGCGGCTATAAGATTACCTGTTGTAAGGCCGCCCCTTACGCACAAAACCGTACCCACAAGCAAAACAAGCATTACCTGTAATCCCGATATCAGGTCGCCGGTACCCCAAAACAGAGCAAGAAGCCGGCATAGCCTCATCCATGTTTCGGTATATTTAATGTTTTGCTTTTCAAATTTCTCTTTTTCATACTTTTCTTTACCAAAGGCACGCACCACCCTTACTCCGGTAAGGTTTTCCTGCGCTATTGCCGATAATAGACCCTCGTTCTCATCACATTCGGTAAAATGACGGCTTATTTTGCTGTAAAAAATAAAAGAATAGCCGATGATTACCGGAACGGAAACGAGTGCGATAATTGCAATGGGTACACTTACGGAAAATAAAAATACAAGTGCGCATATAATGATGATTATTATTTTGAACACCTCGGTAAGTTGTTCGGCTATAAATGTACGAATTGTTTCAGTGTCAGAGGTACAGCGCTGTATTATGTCCCCGGTTTGGTTTTTCATATGCCATTCATATGGCAGTCTTTCAATTTTTTCAAAGAGGCGGTTACGCATAGTTTCGCTGAGCGTTTCCGCTCCTTTTGTATTAAAATACAGATTTATGTAGCGCAAAACCGCCATGCACAAGCCCAGACCCATCACAAGTACGGCGGTTATCCAAAGCTCATTCTTTAAAACCGTTATACCGCCGAGCATATCAATAATATCCTGTACAAGACCGCTTGTTACAGGCATATTGCCTATAATACTGTCTACACTGACGCTTATCACTTTTGGTATTGTCATATTTATAAGGGTTATAAGCAGAGAAGATATTATACTTATTGTAAAAAAAGTCTTACTCTTATCAATAAAACCCCATATGATTTTAAATTTACTCTGTTTATTACTTTTCATAAAATCAGTTTGCTCTTAATTCATTCAAAATTTCCAGCACACAGCAATAAAGCCTGTTTACAGGCAACCCCATTACGGTATAATAGTCACCGTTTATCCACTCGATAAACAGTGCGCCTTTACCCTGAATACCGTAAGCTCCGGCTTTATCCAGCGGCTCCTTTGAATTTATATACTCCTTTATCTCGTTATCTGTCAGTTCTTTAAACTTTACCTTTGTAATACACGCAAAGCTTTTTTTGACGCCTTTATAAACAACACAGCATCCCGTGATAACATCATGTGTTCTGCCGGAAAGCCGTTTCAGCATCTCTAAAGCCTCCTGAGTATTATGCGGTTTACCGAGCATTTCTCCGTCTATAAACACGCCTGTGTCACTGCCGATAACAAGCGCATCCGCTTCGCTTTTTGCTATATGCTCGCATTTCAGCTCCGCCAAATAGCGTGGAGCGTCGGTAATCTTTAAGTCTTGAGGCACTCGCTCGTCAACATCCGCCGGTATAACCTCAAAGCTGTCAAAAATAAGCCTTAAAAGCTCCTGCCTGCGCGGTGAAGCCGATGCAAGTATTACTCTCGTATCATTTATATTTATCAAACAAATTTCTCCTTACAGTGATTTAGAACAGCGTCCGCATGGTATAAATATAACGCAATTCTTCCGCACCGATATGCGATTTATTCGGCAACAAGCTTTGTTGCTCCTATAAAGTCAACGCCTCCGTTGTACTCGTGGAAAATTATACCCGTCACATTTTTTGCCGTAGCAAAATATCTGCTTTCAAAATAAATGGGATACAGCACGGCCTGTTCGTTCAAATACTTTTCAAGCTTTATATAGTTTTGCAGGCTTTCCTTTCCGGGCTCATTCTCTATGGCAGACAGCACCTTATCATAGGCGGAGCTGTTCAGGTTTATTATGTTACCTTCCTCGCCTCTTCTGTAGGATTCCAAAAAATCCAGCGGTGCGCTGCCTTTTGCTCTTATCGGCACAACGGCAATATCATATGAGCCTTCGCCCACATAATAATCCAATGTACCGGAGCTTACGGGATTTTTATTAAAGTAATAGCCCATATTGTTATTCCATGACTGCAAAAGATTTGTAACTACGGTCTGAATATCCTCGTCCTCACTGCATAACACGGATATAGCGGGAACGGCTGTCAAACCAAGCTCTTTAAGCCCCTTGTTCATAAACTTTTTTGCCTGTGCGCTTTGCTTTAAATAAAAATCTCCTCCGGCAAGTTCTCTATAGTTCTCGCCTTCCAGCACTGCATAATCGCCTATAAGGTCGTTTGCGGCAGTCGCATTTTTAGGGAGCTGTGAAAGTATATAGCTCCTGTCAAAAGACGTTAAAAACGCCATTCTCAAATTCTTATTCTTACATATATCGGAGTTGAGGTTAAGGCACAATGCTATAACGGTATCGCTGTACATCGTTATATGCAGTCCGTTATCCTCCGCCGTTGAAAGACTTCTGCCGGGTAATGCCGCTGCGTCAAGCTCTCCGTTTACTATGCTTTCGGCTACGTCGTTATATCCCTTGCCAAGTGTGATATCTACACCGAACGGTACAACGGCTCTTTCTCCCTTATAAAATTCGTTTCTTCTTAAATAGATATAGTTGTTATGCGCCCACCCATAGGCCGCTCTTATTCTGAACGGCCCGTTGGACATGAGCATATCGGCTTCTCTGCCGTACTGCCCTCTTGTGGTTTCAAAAAAATCACGTCTGCACGGCATTGCGGCAGGCGTAGCAAGCAGGGTTAAAAAATCATCGTCACGATTTTCAAGCTCTATTACTACCGTATCCTTATCCGGCGCAGTAACGCCAAGCTCCTCAACGCTCAACCTGCCTGCGTTTATCTTTTGAGCATTTTTTATGCAAAACAGGGTTTTTGCCGTTGCCGAGCCTGTATTCTTATCTACGGCTCTTTGCATTCCGTACACAAAATCATCCGCCGTAACAGCCTTGCCGTCATGCCAGCAGATACCCTTCCTCAAGCTGAATGTATATGTTTTTTCGTCCTCGCTTATATCCCAGCTTACGGCGGCACCCTTTGACGGCTCTCCGTTCTCGTCCAGCCGTATCAAGCCTTCAAACAGGTTCATTATCAAAAGCTTTGAGTTGTCGTCCTCAGCTACCTGTGGGTCAAGGGTTATCGGCTCATCATCAAGGCTGTAGTATATTTTTTCCACAGTAGGGTCGGACTTTGAACTACCGCATGATGCGCAAAGCAAAGTTATTATTACAGCCATCAGCAATGCAACAACTTTTTTGATTCGCCTTTTAACCATATTCTTTACTCCTTCATACACGTATAAAAAGACTTATATTATACTAATCTCAAATTAAAAGGTATGCAATCCTTATGGGCTGATATGTCTTGCTTGTAAATACAGTCAGCCGCAGAGAATATAGCCTATGCCTGCTATAAGCAGTGTGCTTCGTGCAAACGGACGCTGCCCGCATCCGCCTTCTTCCTGCGAGAATCTTAGTCTGTGCTTTCAATATGAGATTGATATTAAAACTAAGGCACCTTGCAAGCTGTCCCGCAAAGTGCCCGAAATCACAACATCGTCAAAATCATTGAACCGCAGCCGCTTGTTTTTCGGCTCTCTTTGCTATCAGTTTGGCGGGCAGGGTAAATCTAAACGCTTTTTTAATGATACTGCAATCCACCTTAGTATCTGAAAAGCATTGACCGTCAACGGTAATTACCGCAGGCGTTTTTGACACTATTCTTATGCCTGTACCTCTGAAGCTCTCACAAATAGGCTCATTTAGATGAGTTCCTGCCTTGTACATTTTCAAAAACTTTGTTACCGAAAGCCTGCCTATTACATCTATAAGCAAAAAGTCAAGTAAACCGTCGTCCACTTCCGCATTAGGTGTAGGATTATATCCTCCTCCATAGTAACAACCGTTTGCAATAACGGCAAACAGATATCTGCCTTCACGCTTTACAAGACCCTCCGGAGTGTCAATCTCTATACTCAATTCTCTTCCGAATCTATGGAAAAATACATTTACTATGGCAAGCGTATACGCCATAGAGCCGTTGACAAACGGCAGATTTTTAAATCGTACCATTTTGTCAGCCACGTCGGCATCCATGCCTATTGCACATATATTCAGCGAAAGCTTATCGCCGCATTTTATTGCGTCAACATCTATAGCTTGCCCTTCAATAAGGTCGTTTATATCCAAAAAATCCTCTTTACTGCCGTATGTACGCACATAGTCATTGCCGGAGCCGCAGGGTACTACGGCAATTTCGGCATTATCATATCCGTATGCGCCGCAGGTGACCTCCATCAATGTTCCGTCACCGCCGACAGCATACAGTCTTATATGCTCGCCCTTTTCACATTCCTCTTTTGCTATCTCTACAGCGTGACCCTCATACTCGGTTTCACGTATTATGTACTCTCCCTCATGAGCGGCAAAGTATTTCTTTACTTCATCCGCTATTTTTAATGCGGATGAATCCTTTCCCGCTTTCGGATTAACTATAAAAATATGTTTCATCTTTACGCAGTAAACTGCGTTCCCCCCTTTATATTGAAAACATACGGCTGCAAGCATACCGCTAAGCCAAAAACAAAAGCCTGTTTATATAAGACTGTTATACAGTGCATCCCGGTGGCCGCTCTCGCGGGAATAGAAAAATCTATCAACCTTGTCAGCATATTTTTTATCTATTTCAAATCCGTTTTCTGCACAGTTTGATATAGCATTTATACAGTCATCGGCGTTTTCCGCATAATCTCCCAGACCATCGTTTAGAGGCAAATAGAATTCTCTGTATGAATGAAGCCCCGCACAGAATTTTTCCTTATCTGGCATAAACATTATCACCGGCTTGCGCAAATAGAGCAAATCAAACAAATATGATGAAAAGTCGGTTATACAAAGCTTATATTCGGCAAGCTCCACCTCGTCCACAATTTTTATCCTGTCGCTTTCAAAAACAAACTTATCTCTGTAACAGTTGAATATAGGATGAAGCTTGACGTCTACAGTCATGTCGTACTTTTCAAGCAAAGCGGCAAGCTTATCGCTTGAGAGCAGCTCATAGAATTTTACAAAATACTCCGATGTTTCAAACTCCGGGTAAGGGGTTCTTTTAGAATCTATAAGCGGGCCTATAAGGTACGCACGCCATGACGGCGCAAATAAAATTTTATTCTTCAGCCTGGAAGAATCGCTTTTAAGCAAATCAAGCCTCGGCATACCGCTGATTATCATGTCCTCTTCTCTGTATCCGAGCTGAGAAACAAAGTTTTCATGCTCAAACGGGGTGGAAATCACAACTTTATCCGCTATGTAGCAATTCTCCTTATGATACAACTTAGGTATCTTTGCATGGAGAACACCGTGCTGTAAATAGACTATCTCCGGCAGAGCCAAATCCAAAAAGTTTACGGCGGATTTGCGGCTTGTAAAAGGAATATAGGAATTGAAGTTCAAAAATGAGGTTAAAACCTTTTCGGCACGTATATAGAGCCTTTTGTGCTTTCTGCTCCTGAATTTTACAAGATATTTTTTCTGCTCTGCGGTAAATTTGCCCTTTATAAGCTTTTCATCCTCATATATATAATATCTCTTTACCTTGTCGTCCTTGCCAAAGTCATGAATAAACTGAATAAAGCCGTTATCGCTCGCAGTTGAATATGAATCGTTATACAGCCATATTCTGTTATAATTGAAAAGCTTGTGCAATATGCAGTACATACGCTTGAAAAATGCAGGCGTGTTGTCAATAAGCAGATACATAAGGTGCTTAAGCATTATTTTATTTACCTTAAAGCTGTTTCTGCCATATACCTCAAAGGTATCGTCAATACAGCATACAGCAAAATTTTTGCCTTTAACTGCATTGCGTTTTACTTCGGGCTGCATGGGTTGAGCATCCTGAAAATTAAATTTAACGGGATATTTATGACCCTGAAATACAATATATATCTTAATTTTTTCTGTTTTTTCGTTTAAATCCGTCTTATAGTGGAATGCCCAGAAATTATTGATTACAATATCTGTTTTAAAATACCTTCTGCCCGATGGGTACAGCTCCGGCTTTTCCGTTTTTCCGTCCTTTTCTATGTAAAGCTCCGGCATTTCTCCCGAAATATTTATGGCATAATTCTCAATATAACCCTGCATATAGAAAACATCGCTGTTTTTTTCAAACTGGCATCTGGTTATTCCCACATCTATGGTATTTGTTTCACTCAGCACCTCGCCGTCGCAATCCACCAGCGTAAGCTTTCCGTCCTTGAGCTTAGCTGTCGGCTTATTTTCGGTTTTCTGCATAATTATATAATTCTTGTGCGTAGTATGCAGAATCGGGAAATTAAGCAAAACCTTATTGCTCAGCCCGTTGAACACACGGGTATACTTCTGTAGTATGTCTTCTCTCTGCCGTCCCTCAAAATGATGCGTATAGAACATATTTTGACGCAAACGCCACTCTATATTGTAAATTACCATTGATTCAAGGTATGCGCTCATTTTGGGGTAATCCTTTTTATATCCGAGCAGAGTATCATACAGCAGGAACATCTGCTCCAGTGCATAAAACGGGTGGTTGCCCTTATTTGACTGGTTGTCGCCGTGCTTAAGGTATTTATAGCAGGCGTTTTTTACAAAGCCGATTTTTCCTTTTTCAAGCAGATTTTCGGTTACAAAGAGCTGATCCTCAGCCATTTTTAGTTCTTCGTTGAAATATATCTGCTTATCGCCCCTGTTTTTTACGCATATATTCATTGTAGTCTGGCAGATATACGGGTTTTCTCCAAGGTCATATACATCTGTGTGCGTGAGTATTTCATATCTCCAATGAGTAGAAATCCCCTTGCCTGTTATGTATTGCAGAGGATAGGTGACTACATCGGTTTCATCATAATGAGCATCAAAAAAATCAACAACATTTTCCACCGTTTCCGGCGTCAAGGTATCGTCGCTGTCAAGGAACATTATGTACTTGCCTTTGGCAATATGTATACCGTGATTTCTTGTTGCAGAAACGCCCATGTTCTCTTGCTCGATGACCTTAAATATACCGTATGCTTCGGCATATCTTTTACATATGTCCAAACTTCCGTCCTGCGAGCCGTCCACTATAAGCAGAACCTCCAGCTCCTCGGTATTAACGGTTTGTTCGGTCAATGAGTCTAAGCAAGCAGGCAAAAACTCCTCCGCGTTGTACACGGGGATAACAACAGACACTCTATACTCAAAATTATGCTTATCCATGATTTTTCCCCTTAGTTTTTTCTTATACCCGTTTTGAGATATCCTAAAACTCAAAAAGTCATTCCTGTCGGGTTTACACTGCTACCGCCGCTCAAAATTCCGAAAAACATAAGCGTAATCCAAAATTTTTTGCAACAACCTTAAAAAGGCAAAATATTCGTCATCCCCGATTTTTTATGCAACCAAACAACAGTGCGCACCTTATCTGACATCGTATATCATCAAGTAAAAATTTAAATACATTTATCATAAAACAGCATAATGAAGTTTACGCATAAAATACGTAAACTTCACTTAAACAAATTTAAGCTCGTATGTTACCAAAGCTTATCAAGCACGATGCTTGCAACAAGCGATAACACCGCCGCCACTATCAAAGCGGGAACGCCGAGTGTAATATCTATAAACAGCATAACTATACCTACAACAGACCCTATAAGCGTTGAAACTATTATATGTCCGCCAAAACCAATAAGGTCGGCAATCTTGGCAGGCAGATAAGCCGCCGCTATAACGCCAACTATAAGTATATAAGCCAATTCCTCTAACATTGCAATTCCTCGCTTTGTTACAAATGTTATACACATGATATTTTGTGTATATCTTAGACTATTATAACTTGTTATGGCATTTTATGCAAGCGATTTTGCAAAAAAGGTTAATATAATCAATAATACCAAGTCATTTACTGACTGTAGTCAGGCTTTTATATACAAAGTACAGATTTTATTAACGCTCTTAATATCATGCAATCATTTTAATTGTGTGAGATTCTCATACAATGCGCTTGATTGATTAAGCTGTACAAGAAAAATTATTGCGGTAACAAACGAACCGAGCAGACTTACAATCATCAAAAAAGGATTTACTGCGGCAACAGCACTCAACACCTGAAAAACAGCCGTAACTAACCATGTTTTCATAAGCGCACCGCTGTTAAGCTCAGCCTTTTTGTTCTCCTCAATATCCTTTATACCTAAAACCGTCTGATAGGATATATAGAGCGATACCGCTACAGATACAAGACCCGAAATCACTGTTATAAACTGATACATATGTACAGATAAGCCCGTCAAGTCAAATATATACAAAACGGTTGTATAAATTATCATGCCAAGTGTCCAAGGCTTGAGATTTATAAATCTTTTGCTTTCGGCTGCGAGTTGAACAAGACCTATCAGAACAAGTATAAATCCGATAAAATCCGGCATTAGTCCTATTGTATGCGCATCAATATTTAAATTGACATCTAAAAAACCAGTAAAAATCCTAAAAACATTTTTGACATGACGTTTTCTCCTTTTGTGTTATATTATACTAACTTGCAAAACCCGTTAATGCCTGTTGCATTAATTTACGCATAACTGCGTTGCAGTCCCAAATTCACATCTAAATCGGCTCAACAAAATTCTCAGTCAAATTCCGTTTAAAATTGTAGAAGCCCGGATGATAACCGGTATTAGAATTACAAATTACATATTGCGGCTTACTTATTCATATACTATCATTTATTCGTCTGCTTTGCAAGGTTATTCTATACCGAGATAGCTTTATCATTGTAACAAACATTATACATACAAAATCAACCCCGAAAATCAAGTATTTTCAGGGTTGTCAATTTATTGCCTTTTACAGCCTACTGCACCGTATTATCGTGCGTTATATCGTTTGGCGTTGTTCTTTGCTGTTCAAAGAGCATTTGGTCCACAAGCTGGCTGCCCGTGCCGCTTGCGATGAACTTAAAGAAAATACCGTTGGCAACCTGAGTCTTTAGTCCTGTTTTCGTCATAAAAGCAGTTATATTCGGCTGAGTGCTTCCTTTTCCTGTATATATACTCGGCTCTATGGGAGCGAATACCTTTCCCTTACCGTCCTTGCCCCTTTTCTTTTTCAAAATCATTGCACCTATAAGTGGGGTTTCAGTTTGCATTAATACTATAAAAACGATAATGGCAACAACTGCCGATAACAACGCGCCTACCTTAAAAATACCGGGTACATGACTGTTAAAATACTTTTTGTTTGTAAAAAATGCAGCAAATATTATGTAGAAAAAATACACAGCTAAAAATGTCGCTATGGCAGTACCTATCGAGTGACCTATCCTCTTTTTGCGTATACAGCTCTCGCATACACAGCACTTATCCACACCCGCCATAGATTCATTTGTAGTGGTGGTCGTAATCTGCTTTCTGCCCTGATAGGTCGTTGTAGATGTTGAGTTTACATTAACTACTGCAAATCGCATAGTATGCTCAGGGTTCGGATTACCGCATTTTATGCATGGTGTACTCATTTATATTACCTCACTTATGGTTATTTAGTACTAACTTGCCGCCTGCCGATTTTGACGGTATTCCG
>CADBRB010000139.1 GCA_902796955.1 uncultured Ruminococcus sp. | reverse complement strand
TGCGCGTCTGCCAATTCCGCCATATCCGCATATTAAATCTCTCCTAATCTTTACACGGCGAGAGAGCTCCGAGGCGGGAAACAACGTTCTAATCCGCAGTATACACAGAGGACAAATGCCGCTATGCTCATAAACGCCCGATATTCAGAACGGTTAAACCGTTACAAAAACTTACCGCACAGTAATTATAATAGCATATAATTCCGGCTTTGTCAATCTTATTTCAAAATTTTACAACAATTATTTCTTGCTTGCACATTTTCAAGATAAATTTTACTGTGAACATAACACCGGATTTTTACGTAATAGTTTATGATTTTTTAATGCTTGCCTCATTTACAGTTTCTTCTTTAGAGTTATCACTCCGTATATATAATGTGCCGTAACCCAGCATGAGCCAGAAAATCACGACCATAAAAGTTATATCGAACAGTACGGTTTTTTCAACAACCGCAAATACACAGTATGTTGCCACATATGCCGCAATACACGGAAAAATATCATGTGAAGAGTCCTGTGTTCGGTCAAAAAGTCTTTTGCACATTTTTAACCCTATAAGCAAAGCAAACAGAATAAAAGGAATAAAGCCCAGTATACCGGAGCAAACAACTATTGTTATATATCCGTTGTGGAAATCGGAGTATTTTAATCCGCCTTTAATAAGACGTTTTCCAAAGTCTACAACATTGCCCTTGCCTATGCCGAAAAGAGGAAACGCTTTAATAAAAGAGAGCGACTGCTTCCACAGAAGCAAGCGTCCGCTGTCTATATTCGCATTGGTATGCTCGTATGTAATTTCCTCATAAGAGGTTTCATCGGCAAATTCTATTCGTGTAAACGACGTTATAAACGAAGATGCCTTTTGCACGGTAAACCTCAACCCATATGTACCCGCTAACACCACAATCGAAGCAACAACCAGCACAACACCTCGTTTGGCTGTTTCTTTAATCCCATGTAAATTTGTTTTAAAAAGCCTGTAGGCGATAAATACGATAATATAACCTACCAAAAAAATAAATGAAGAATTTGAGTCGCACAGGAAGAGCGACAAAAGATTTGAAGCTGTGCAGGCAATCAGCCATTTTCGGCTTATATTAATGCGGCTGTTTTTAAGCAGGCTTTGTTTTTTAACCGACATATGGCAGAAAACAAGTGCTGTTATTGATGTAAAGCCCAAAAGATTCGGGTTTGTGTACAAACCGGTAAATCTGTTTTCATAAATAATAAGCTTATAACCGAAAAACTTAGCGTCAAAGCTGAACAAATCATCTATTATAGGCACTGGATAACCGCTCAATACAATGGATTTACCTATAAACAGTGCAAGCACCAATCCTAAAATCGAAAGAATCGTTGTGCTGTAAACAAAGACTTCGGCAATAATGCCTATTTCATTCCTTATTCTGTCCCTGTTCGGCTCTGTGTGCATACCGTAAAAGACAAAAAAACACATGAATACATGAAGCACCATTAATCCGTTTTCCAAAAAATGGCTATCCAGATATATAAATGTTGTTATTAACCCAAATGCAAGAAAGACCGCCAAAAGCTTAAAATACATGATATGCTTATAAGAACGGTGCTTGACAATGCCGTAAACGGCAAGATAAACTCCCCATGCAAAAAGTACACTCCTTGCAACGTTGGCGGCTATCTCTATAAACACAACGGAGCAAAGCATCAATGAAGAGATATACAATATTCTAAAAGCCGAAGAATTATTCAAAGCGTCAAGTATCCTGTTTTTTCTTACCGAATCCAAATAAAACCCATCCTTATAAACTCATTTTTATTTTATAACATCGTATAACTATTTAAAAAACACTCCGAAAAACGTAGCTATTATAACCTTAAGGTCATAAAAAATATTAAACCTTTCCGTGTACTCAAGGTTGTATTTCATCTTTTCCGGCAATACTTTTTCAACATAGTCGGCATCAATCGACGACGAATTTTTCAAAAGCTCCTGCTCATTTTTAAATTTAATACTGGCAGGTGAAGTAATACCGGCAGGCAACAGTAAAGTAGCATACATCTCAGGAGTATATTTTTCAACATATTTAGGTACTTCGGGGCGTGTTCCTACAATACTCATATCCCCTTTTAACACGTTAAATATCTGTGGCAGTTCATCAAGACGCAGCTTGCGAAGCACTCTGCCCTGCGGAGTAATCCTGCTGTCGTTTGCCGCCGTAACCTGACTGCCCTTCTTATCTGCACCCGAAATCATTGTTCTAAATTTTAAAATATAAAAGGTCTTCCCATAGGCAGTTACTCTTTTTTGCTTAAAGATTACCCCGCCCTTTGAGCCTAAACCGACAATGCAGGAGATAATAACCATAGGAATTAACAGTATAATTATTATAATTATCGAAAGAATAATGTCAAACAGCCTTTTTAAAACACGGCTGACAACCTTTTTATGAACAATGTCATAGTATCTCTTAACCGCATCATTTTGCATATATTCGGGCAGCTTTTCAAAGCTTCTCATTTTTCTCACCTCTTATGTCTGCATACATATCATTAAGACATTATCAAACACGCCGCAGTAATTGATTTTAGCAATAAAAAACCACAACGCAAATTAAAGCCTATTGCATTGCATAAACATTATACAGTACTTTTCGGCATTTTTCAAGATTTGGTTTTATTTCCTTTTCTTTACGCTGAAATGTGCATTAATAAAGCCGTTTCTATCAGAAAAAAGCAGTTGCCTTTAAAAAGAATTGATTAAAAGATATCAAATGCGTAAAATAGACTTGACTTAAACAAAAAAACGGAGTAAAATTGCATTATGAGGTCAGCCTCTAAATGTTGCCATGCAAAAGTAAGAGGTCTGAACGTTTTGTGCATATCTTTGTGTGAAACGTAATAACGCAATATTAAGGAGTTTATAAAATGGATAATGAATTTGCACCCGATTTGTTGACCTTACTGGATGACGACGGAAAAGAGCATATTTTTGAAATACTTGACGTTATAGAAGAGGACGACAGATGCTTTTTGGCACTTTTGCCATCTTATGATGACGCTGAAGATTCTGTTGAATCGCCCGGCGAATATTACATTTTTGAGTCTATTGAAGAAGACGGCGAGGAACAGCTTGTAGAGGTTGACGATGATACATTAATCGACAGGCTGGCTGAGATTTTTGAAGAACGTTTTGAAAGTCTTTTTGACGATGAAGACGAGGACAACGGTCTTTAATTTAATTTAGGAAAATACTCCTGCTTAATACGTGAATTGCGTTATATAACCCTACAACTATTATATAGGGAGCTTGCCTCCTGTGGCGGATTGCAGACCTCCCGGCCTCGCCGGAAGAAGGGAGCGTGAACCCATGGGGAAAGCACCCACCTGCTATTTTCGTAGGCAGGTTATAGACAACGCACTACGGTTAAGTGGGATTATTTTATTTTAATCTGTACATTTTGCTCTTCTTAAACTGCATTTTTATGTTAGGTAAAGAGCTTTGCAATTTTGTTAGTTTATTTCAAGCTTTGTCTTAAAATTAAGCGGGACAGGCTTTGTTTTGTTTACTGAGATTAAAGATTTCGGTCATTTTTAAAAATAAGGAGCTGATTTAACATGATGGTTTGCGGAAACTGTGGTTACACTGGCGATGACAATACATACGTTTGCCCTGCTTGCGGCGCACAGATGTATTATCAGGACGATAATCAGTATTATAGCGGATACGAACAGCAGGATAATTACTCACAGCAACAGGACTCATACGGTCAGGCCGGCTATGCATACGACCAGAACCAGCAATATGACGAGGGCTATTATGATAACAACGGTTATGATAGCTACAATCAGTACGGCGACGGTTATAACCAATGGCAGGGTCAGGGGCAGGAACAGCCCGCAAAGCAGGAGCAGCCACCTCAGCAGGCGGCACCGGCTAAGCCCGAAAGTAAAAAGCTTGATTTGGGACTCAGCATATTTAAAAAGGGTGATTCTTCTCTTGCACGTAAGCCGCACGACAGCAATGTTATGGGTGTTACAAAGGATGGACGTCAGTTCTACATACCCGGTACAAATAAAAAGATAAAGACAACCAGCAACACAACCATTGTCTTAGTTGCCTCTGTTTTTGCGGTAATAGTTTTTGCTCTTGTATATATAATGAGCGGCAATGAAGAGGTTCAGGTTATATCATCGTTTGACGCTCCAGCAATCGTTCAGGCTCTCGATAATACACTTAACGCAAAAAGCGCCGATTTTACGCTCAACTATAATTATGCGAGAATATCAGGAAGCTTTGAAGTGGGTGATTCCACAGGCACCACAAAATTTTATGCTTCCAGCAGCGACGGAGAGGATACACTTGTATCCGGCGGATATTATACCAAACTGCCTGATAACACATATTCCGAAATTCAAAAATTTGATGATGAAATCGGCTTTGAGCTGGTAAAAGACGGCACACTTAACAAGGATGGTCTTATTAAAAAGTTCAACTACGGAGATATGTCCACGTATACTGAATTTTTAAAGAATCTTAAAGA
>CADBRB010000138.1 GCA_902796955.1 uncultured Ruminococcus sp. | reverse complement strand
ATTTTGTAGTAAAGATTGCCGACTACTACGATGTGTCATGCGATTATCTTCTCGGCAGAGCGCCTGAGAGAACCGGAGCAACAATAAATGTTGATGAAATACCGGACGCCGACAGCGCAGGTAAGGACAATATGTTCAGAGGCAGCCTTTTGCCTACCCTTAACAAAAAGCTGATTGCTAATTCACTTAATATAATTTTTGACATACTCCAAAAAATAGGCAGTAAAGATCTCACTGTTGAAACGTCCAGCTATTTGATGACATCTGTGTATAAAGTATTCAGAATCCTGTATTCCGCTAACGACAAAAATCCGCAGGGTATGTTTTCAATCCCGCCTCATCAGGAACAGGCTCTTTCGAGCGCATTGCAGTTATTGAGCGAATCGAATATTAAGGCGATTACTGAGGGCATATCCGATGAAGAATTTCAGGGTATTGATAAAAATACAGCTCCAAGCGTTACGCCGGAAATACTTTCTAAGCAGTTTCCTCTTTTTGCAACATCGCTGTATAACCTGATACAAACTACAGAGAATAAGATGCTTACAACAGTGGGTAAAGCCCCTGCGGCAAAGCACATAAAAAAGTGAATAAAGCTAATTGTGGCGGGCGGCAATGCCTGCCATATTTTTTATCTTAAAAGAGGCTGTATCTTGTTTGATGCAGCCTCTTTTTTTATTGTCGTGATTCAATTTTTACTTTTATTAGCCGCTCTGGTTTAATAGCTCTCGGCTTAGTTTGAGCTTGAGCTTGAGTCAATTCCGGAAACGTCTGATGAAGCAGAAGATGTATTCTTCTTTTTACTCTTATCGGGACCTTTGCTTATTAGTATAACAATACGTGAGCCGTAATCGACCTTGTCGCCCTTTTTAAAGCTCTGATATCCTATTACCTTGCCCTCGGCTATTTTTTCACTGAATTGTTTTACTGAAAGTACGATAAAGCCTTGCTCACCGAGCTTTTGCGATACCGTAACGACATCTTGATTCTTAATGTTGGGAAGCTCACGCTTCTTTGGACCCTTACTTATTGTGATAAGTATAGATACTCCCTTTACCTCTGTTGTACCGGGGTCAAAGTTCTGTGACATTATCTTTCCTGCAGAAATAGTTTCACTGAAATCCTCTTTATTTGAAAGCAGTACATTATATCCGCCGTCCTCTTCAGCCATAGCAAGAGCTTGCTTATAAGTCTTGTTAATAAGATCCGGTATTTTTATGTAGTCAACATTCGGGTCGGTAGATGAAATAATAGAGGATGTATCGTTGTCACCGAAGTTTACGTTTGAAGCAACGTCAAACAGTCCGTCAAGCGGATTACTGGAATACCAGAATATGCCAACCACCGTAAGCACCAGCAGGGCAACTACACACGCTATCATACCCCATGCAAAGCTTGATAGACCCGTGGATTTTTCGCTGTCCATACCTTCCGCTATTGCTTTAAGCTCAACAGAACGTGTTATCTCCTCTTGGATATTCTTAACTGTGGGAGCTGCCGAAAGCTGCGCACGTAAACTCTCAAAATCAGGTATCCTGCGTTCTTTGGTAACTTGAAGACCTCTGGCAAGAGCAGTTATTACATGTGGCGGTATACGACGTGCAAGCGAAGAGCTAATCAAGAGCTTGCTGTCGGTATTTCTTGTTTGACCCGACTCAGGAAATTTACCTGTCAAAGCATAGAACAAAGTAGCAGTAAATCCATAAACGTCAGTTCTCTCGTCAAACTCTATATCAGTACCGTACTGTTCGGGCGCAGAACAGCCCGTATGCAAATCCGGTGTGAATTTACAGTTGATTCGCCTGGAGGACGGTATCGCAAATCCACGCAACTTGATTTTACCTGTTGATGAAATCATCAGACTGTCCGGATTGATTGCCAAATGCTGTATACCGTTCTTGTTAAGCTCGGATATAGCAGATAACAACGGCATAAGCAAGGGTCTGGCTACACTCCAATCAAGTAAACCGCCGCTTCTGGCAAAATACTCATTAAACGGAATAAGCTCTTCGTAATCCTCAACGGTATATGCCGTGTTATTCTCGGTAAAAATATCGTAAATTGATATCAATGACGGTATTTCTCTGAGTCTGGCAACCGTGCGATAATAGCTCAAAAACTCATTTAGATATTTTTCGTAAAACTTTTCAAACCCGATACTGGCAACAACATCGTTGCTTTCGGCACTTCTGTCGCAGATATCAAGCGGCAGGTATTCACGGATTATAACAGGCGATTTAATCACCTTGTCATAACCTATATACTGCACGCTGTCATTGGCTTTGAGTATCATTTTGCCTACAACGTAGCGCTCCTGAAGCTCGGTATTTACTGCCAACATCGGTTTTTCCTGACTGTAATTACGAGGAGTACCGCAATGCGGACATACCTCTGCGTCCGTAAGAGGACTCATACAGCCCATACATAAATCAATCATAATCAGTCACCATTTTTAAATATACAGGCAAATATCAGAAATGTGCCTGTAAGGTTTTGTAATATCCGAAAACAGGTCAAACAGTATTTGCTTGTTAAGAACTATTCACAGCTTGTATTCTGTACAGACTGTTTTCGGAAACTTTGATTAATACAGTTAAAATACGTGTTAAAACAGGATTGAGAGCATATAAAAACACATAGATGCACATAATCCTTATGGCATTATAGCACATATGTAGAATCTTTTCAAGCTATTTAATACATTTTGGTAAAATAACCAGTACAAATACGTATAAATTGTGTATTTTATCTGAAAAGAGTTAGACAAAAAAGTGTCTGACAATATAACAAAGCCAATAAATACTCAGTATATTATAAGATGTTTTCATGCGTATAGGTTTATACCATTAAGAATCAAGACGATGCGGACAGGCTTACTGCGTTTTACCTACGCTATCGTCACTTTTAAGCATTATTTCCATTAAAAAACGATAAATCTAAGGCTGATAAACTCTATAAAGGCAATAAACTTTACATTATTGCGAATGAGCATTAACACTGGGATTTGTGTAGTTATCCTTAACAAATTCAATCAAATCGTCCTTTTTATTATCCAGACGTTTTTCGATTATTTCATTAAGCAATGTTTGGAGTATTTGACCTATAAGGATACCGTTTTCTATCCCCAAATCCATTATATCTTTGCCGTTTAGAGCCATATCTTTAAGCGTTATACACGATTTATTATTTTTCAATTCTTCTATTATAGCTTTTTTTTCATAGTATTTTCTCATTTTTTCATCACGCATAAAATCTGACTGAGCAAGTATATCAGATCTGTTTACCTCCAAAAGCTTGTCCATGTTAGGCAAACCTATTTGCTGTGCAATTCGTATTAGATTTGTAGGACGAATATCTCTGAGTGATTCATGGTACTTTACAAGTTCTCTGACAGTTTTTATGAATTTGTTAGGATATTTCAGTCTTGTAAGAATTTCTGCTACAGTTGCTTCTCCCAAAACGGCGTGATTTGTAAAATGTCCTACCCCATAGCTGTCAATATAAAAGGTTTGAGGTTTGCATATATCATGAAAAAGAACCGCCATACGTTCTTCTAAATCACATTCTACGATGTCAAGAGCGCAAAGCGTATGTTTCCAAACGTCCTTGTCATGGTGACGATTGTGCTGTTCAAAGCCATACAAAGGTTTAAGCTCAGGTATGAAACGATAGAATACGCTTCTATACTTATCTAAAATGGTTGAAGGCTGTTGTGAACAGATTATTTGATTAAATTCTGTTACGATACGCTCAACTGAGATATTTAAAAGAAGTCCGCTTAGCTTAAGAATAGCATCCGATGTAGCTTCATCTATTTTGAAGCCGAATACGGCACTGAACCTTAGTGCGCGCATAATACGCAGAGCGTCCTCGGTAAACCGCTTTTCAGGCTCGCCAACGCAGCGAATGACCCCGTTTGCAATATCTTTTCCACCATCAAAAGGATCTATTAGACCCTTTTTTTCTGAATAAGCCATTGCATTAACTGTAAAGTCCCTTCGCTTTAAATCTTCCTCTAAAGCGCATGTAAACTCAACTTTTTGAGGATGCCTGTTATCAAGATAAGTACCGTCGCATCTAAAAGTAGTTATTTCATAAACTTGTCCTTCAATTACCACTGCGACAGTTCCGTGTTTTTTCCCTGAAAGAATAAGATTAAAATTTTTAAAACAGTTTTCTACCTCGTCCGGCAGCGCATTTGTAGTTATATCCCAGTCGTGTATCTCTCTGCGCATAATACTGTCACGCACACAGCCACCAACGATATATGCGTCAAATCCGGCATTTGCAAGTTTATTTATAATATAACGAACATTTTCGGGATAGTCGATAACGATGTTATTTTTATTCATATGGCTTACCTCATGAAAGTTTAATGAGCTTTAAGCTACAGATAACGGGACGCTCTCCGACATAGAGAACGCCCCGATAATTAACAGGGAATAAAATCAAATTGACTTATTCTGCAAATCATTTGAGTTAATTAGACTTTGGAGATGTTACACGTATGTATACATTATAGTTGCCGATGACCCAACAATTACACTTACTTCCCAAGTCAAAAGAAGAAATTGTCATTTCTGTGGTTCCTACAAAGTCCTCGCCTTTTGAGCTCATGTCAATTATCGCTTTAATGTCCGACGTTTTAATTTTATTAAGCTCAGACGGTAATCCCATTAGCATAATAGAGAGCGAGCTTGAAGTGGTTACGGCCTCGTTATCGGGATCTATATTTACGAACTCAAAATTTGAAATACTATAAGTGCGTTGTACCATATCTGACAGGTCGATAGACACAGATGCAGTGCTTATATTATCTATATTCTTGCATCCGGCCGGCAGCTCTATGGGGAAGCTGAATTTGTTGTTTATTGCTCTTAAAGCAGAAAAATCAATAGATTTAAACATCACTTTTTCACCGATTTGCTTGAATTGCTCATCAGTAGCCGCAACTTCTATTTCTGTAGGTTCTATTTTGACAAAATCATTTATATCAACCCAATCGGGCTTATTGAGATATTCGATGTCAAATGGAATTTTCTTTTTCTGTAAAACAGGTATTGTTACTTCAACCGAATCCATGTCCAACTTAATAAAATCACTGGTTATGGGCTTGTTATAGCTGTCAAACAATACTATCTGTTTTTTTAACGTTATGCTTTCGCTGAGTTCGTTTTCAACGGTTCCTCTAACGGCAACTTTAGCTATTTTTGAGATGTCCGTTTCCGCACCGGAAACCGTAACTTTATTTGACGAGAACACCATGGAGCCTGCAAAGTATTCATCATTTACTTTGTATTGCATATTATCCTCTATAGTGAATTCACGCTCTCTGTATCTGTCAACAAAGATTGTAACACGTGACGGAGATACGGACGATACTATTTCGTAATCGCTTTTCAGACCGGTTTTTTTGGCTTTTAAGTCTATTATATAGCTACCCGGACGTGTTATTGATGAAGCACCCTCTGCGACGATTTGAATATCGCTTTTTGAAAGTGAACCTATAGTTACTCTGTTGCCCGTAACGGTTACCTGAGCGGTTATATCATCGCCGCTGAATACCTCCAGACCATCGTTTATCGCTTCTTCGGAAAGCTCGATGTTTAAATTTATTCCGTCTACCGTTTTTGACATGGATTCGGTAGAGCCTGAAGCTATTGATATCCAGATGCAAAAGGATACAAAAAGCGAGAAAAACATAACAAATTTATTGTTATAAAAGAGCTTTGAAAGCAACGTTTGCTTAGCTTTCATGTTTTTTGTCCCCTTTCTTGATAATGGACAATATACTACGTTCAGCGGCGTCGCCTTTTTCAGGCAGAAGTTCGTTTTCGAGCAGTTTTGTAAGAGATTCTCTGCTGTGATTTCTCTCAAGACGACCGTTTATCGCCGTAGAAATATTACCCGTTTCTTCCGATACTATAACAACTACGGCATCGGATTCTTCGCTTATGCCTATGCCCGCACGGTGGCGAGTTCCCAAGTTGCTGTCAATACTTTCGTTTTTAGACAACGGCAAAATACACCCCGCAGCATATACGGAAGCATTTCTGATAATAACTGCACCGTCATGCAGAGGAGCTTTGTTGTAAAAAAGATTGCCAAATATTGCCGTAGATGCGCTGGCGTTCAGTATAGTGCCGGTGTTAATTATATCTCCAAGCTTTGTCTGGCGCTCAAACACTATAAGCGCACCGGTTTTTGAACGCTGGAAAATTGTAACTGCATCCACTACGGCATTTATTGTTTTGCTTAAATCTCCGTCAAGTGCTTCGTAGTCCTTATCACCGGTTGGCTTCATATACTTAGTAATAATTTTACTTCTGCCTATTTGTTCCAAAGCTTTTCGGATTTCGGGCTGGAAAAGTACGATTATAGCCAATACTCCAAACTCGAATAAAGTTCTCAAAAGTGCTGTCATCATCGAAAGATTTATAAAGGATGACAGCAGGTAAAGACAGAGAAGAATCAGTATGCCTTTTATGAGTTGCTCCGCTCGTGTTTCACGAACAAGCTTTATGGCACTGTAAATAACAAAAGCGACCAAAACGATATCTAAAAAGTCTTTAAATTCAAACGTTCTGAGTATGGATATAAAAGCAAAAAACAGATTATATAAATCATCAAGCAAAGCTATCATCCTTTCAAAAAAATTATGAATACAGTGGTGCTTCAAAAGCGTCATATCGGAGTGTAAACAAATCTGTCTACACTCCGCCTGTATTGAAAATCGAAAATCTATGGTATTAAGTCAATCGCAGATTAAGTTGCGTTATTAATTTTTTAAAATGAATTACAAAAAAACAACGCACGCAAAATACGCCTATCGAATTTATCAACGGTTTAATTATGCCACAAACGAAAAGCATGGCATTTTATATAAAACTTATTACAACTGCCGCATAAAAATCTAAGCGCACAAGTTAAATAAAAGTAACATTTTCTCTTTATAATTTTATCACATTTTTGTATAAATGCAATCTTTTTTTATAAATTTATGCGTATTTTTTGAATTAAATTCGATAATCTGTCAATTTCATATGAGTTATTGAATATAGATGGACTTATTCTTACTGCGCCGATATCTGATGTTCCTACGGATTCATGAGCCAAAGGTGCGCAATGAAGACCTGCACGCACGGCAATTTGTCCGTTTTTATTCAAATAATCAGCCACGGCTTCACTCTCCGTGTTCTTAATGTTGAATGAAAGGACGGGTGCAAAATACTGTAATGAGGGACGAGGGGTATACAGTTTAACGTTTTTGTTTTCGCTTAATCTGTCATAAAGCCTTAGAATAAGCTTCATTTCGTGATTTGCAATATTTTCCGGATGTCTGTTCATTACAAATTCAACACCTGATTTAAGGGCTATTATACCGGGAACGTTAGGTGTTCCGCTTTCAAATTTTTCCGGCATATATGATGGTTGCTCCTGAGATTGTGAGCTTGTTCCGGTGCCGCCCTCAATTATCGTACCAAGCTTATCTCCGCAGGATGTATGAGAACACCGGTTCCCATAGTGCCATATAGACCCTTATGCCCTGCCATGCAAAGAAAATCAATTCTGTCGTTTTGCAAATCTACAGGAAATATTCCCGCTGTTTGTGCGGCGTCGACCATAATTCTAATTCCATATTGATGAGCAAGAGCTGTCAGCCTTTCTACAGGCAGACGCGCTCCCCAGACATTTGATGCATGAGTACAGGCAATCAGACGTGTTGAGGCGTTAATTGCTCTGCGAAAGCTGTCAACTGTGGCATCATTGTCATTGAATATAACAGGAGCAACGCTGTAAGTTATACCGTGCTTAGCAAGCTCAGTGAGTGGTCTTACCACAGCATTGTGTTCCATTGATGATATCACAACATGATCACCCGGCTTTAAATAGCCTTTCAGCACGGTATTTATAGCGTGTGTGCAGTTGAGTGTAAATACAATATTTTCCTCTGAATCGGCATTGAACATATTCTTTATAGCTTGTCTGCATTTAAAAATTTCTTCTGCGGTTCTAATAGACATATTGTGGCCGCTTCGCCCCGGATTTGCACCGTAAAGTTTAACAGCTTGACAAGCTGAATTGCTGACTGCAATCGGCTTTGGATAGGTTGTTGCGGCATTATCGAGATAAATCAACATATCACCTCCTTTCCGGAAAAATTTTATATAATACAGATAAATGTGTTAAATCACATCGCTTTTATCAATTCTTCCGAGTATCTTTATACCGTGTTCTCTCAAAATCTTTTCTGCTGTATCTATATTTTGCGGGATATATAGACTATAACTGCACCCGGTTGAGCTTTTATTTTTGGGAGTACGTTGTATCTCTGACGATATGCTGTGTTTAGCCAGTATTTGTTTTGACTTCATGGCATAGGTTATTGAAGTTAGCATAAGCAACTGTTTTGTCATATTTAATTCCTCCTTGTCCGTTAGATTCCGTTTGTATATTAATATTATATTATACAGCTTTTTTTCTGTGATTTAATTAGCCGAATCAAGCGGCAGATTTAGCAATTTAAAGACCTATGCCACTGCGAACACATCCGATTTTTTATAAGTTTATTTGTATAAAAATCATGATGCAGCATTTTAAGGCAGATAGCAGAAAAGCATTGACCTTATATAGATTTAAGTGTATAATTAAAATGTATAGAAAGATTTGTATATAAATGTAATGTTTTGTACCTCACAAATCTTTTAGTAAAATACAAGGGAGGGATTCGATAGCTCTTAATCTGTAAGCTTATTTAAATCGAAAGATACTTAATTTTTTAGCTTATATAAAGAAGGAGTCTTAATATGGACAACAATTTTAATCAGAATTTTTCAAACGATACTTTGACTAATCAAAGTCAAGGTAATCAAAATTCGCAAAATGCGACGGCGACTTTACCTGTTTATCAACAAAATAGTACATATGTAAACGAAAATCAGGGTGAAAACGCTATATCAGCACAAAATGCGAACTCTCCACAAACGCAAAACGCCAATTTTGTTCAAAACGTGAACGCAAAAATAGCTGAAAACGTTCAAAAAAATGACGTTTTTGTCAATGCTCCCGTACAGCCAGCAGTTCAAGCACAACCTGCTCCGGTACAGCAAGCCCCTGTTCAAGCACAGGCTCCGGTTGTACAGCCTGTAGCCCCCGTACAGCCAGCAGTTCAAGCACAACCTGCTCCGGTACAGCAAGCTCCTGTTCAGGCACAGCCTCCGGTTGTACAGCCCGTAGCCCCCGTACAGCCAGCAGTTCAAGCGCAACCTGCTCCGGTACAGCAAGCCCCTGTTCAGGCACAGGCTCCGGTTGCACAGCCTGTAGACCACGTACAGCCAGCAGTTCAAGCGCAACCTGCTCCGGTACAGCAAGCTCCTGTTCAGGCACAGCCTCCGGTTGTACAGCCCGTAGTCCCCGTACAGCAAGTATTGCCCCAGTTTAATCCGGCTTCGGTGCAGGTTCAAGCTCCTGTTCAACAGGGAATGTACCCGTACCAAGCGCCTCAGCCGCAATATGCACCAAATGTTCCGCAACAGTACTATTCGGCGAAACCGCCAAAAGTCTATAAGTTTACACCGGCTGATACGGTTTTTGCTTTCTTAGCCATAGTAATGGGATATCTTTTTATAAAACTGATTATAGCACCGGACTTATTGGGTTTAGGCGCATCAATACACTTCTTTGTTCTTTCGGCATTTACGTTTTTGTATGCAAAGTTTAAAAAGGTCAAGCTTTCAACTGCGGTTGTTGCAGGCTTATGTTTTGTTCCGGTATTTGGTTTAAGTTTTTTATTGGTTGTTGATGAATCTCTGAGAGCCATGAACGTTTTCTTTATACTTGTCTATTATGCATTTACTTGTATAAATATACGAAGGACAAGCAAAGAATTCTGGACAGACAACTTCATTCTCAGATACTTCTCCGATACTGTATATAAACCGTTTGCCGATTATGGTGCGTGCATTTTGGCGATGATTAAAAAGGATGAAGAGCAGGAAGGAAAGAAGCATAAATCTATAGCAAATTTGAAGTATGTAATACTCGGATTGGTTGTTGCTTTACCTATTTGTTTTTTAATAATTTATCTGCTTTACAATGCTGATGAGATGTTCGCTAAAATAATTGATTATATCCTTAGCGGCTTCCTTGAAAAGATTTTAAAGAACATTGGATTGGCGATTTTGGGTATTCCGGTTGCTTTTTATCTTTACGGTTTACTATATTCTGCATCAAGGGATAGAGTTGTAGATAAATCTGCATCTAAAAAGAACAGGCATGTAATACCTGCAAGCGCAATTTATGCATTTACTATTCCTATTATAGTAGTATATATAATGTTCTTTTTCTCACAACTCCCCTATTTCCTTTCAGCGTTCAGTCATTTTCTGCCGGAGAATTTCAGCTATGCGGAATATGCACGCAGAGGATTCTTTGAATTATCTGTTGTAGTTGTTATCAACCTACTTATAATTTTCCTTATAATGTCCTTCTGCAAGCTTAATGACAGCAACGAACGCCCCACGGGCATAAGAACGCTCTCCGTTATCTTTTCTACGTTGACCTTGACGCTTATTGCTACGGCATTAAGTAAAATGTTCATGTATATAGAAAACTATTCACTGACTTTGCTGAGAGTTTATGTGGTATGGTTTATGATTCTTTTGGCATTGATGTTCCTGATGATTATAATTAAACAGTTTACTAATAACTTCAATTTGCCGAGAAATGTGTTTATGGCATTTGTTGTGATGTTCTTTGTACTTACGTTCTCAAATTTAGACGGACGCATTGCACAGTATAATGTAGACAGGTACTATCAAGGCGTTGATGCCGAGCTTGATGTGAGAATGATAACCAATGAGCTATCCCCTGCCTGTATCAAGCATATACTTCCTCTGCTTGAGGATGCTAAGATTTCCAAAGATGATAAGGTTTTAATATTACGTTATGTTGTAAGATTTAAGGATAGGTATGAAAACCGTGAAGATCCTGTCAGAAGCTTTGATTTTGAATCCTACTTTGCATATAAGGAAGTTTTGAAATTTGAAGCTAAGCATGGCGAAATTAAGCTTGATAAAGAAAAGAATAGAAACAGATACGGCTACTATGATGATTATGATTATTATGGTGACTATGATTATTATAATGACTATGACTACAACGACTACTCGTCAAGCTCACGTTATTACGACGATTACGGTACAAGCTCATATGGCGGCTACGATAATGACTATGGCACAAGCTCTTACAGCGGATATGATAACTATTCATCATCCGACTACTACAGCAACGAAAGCAGCACAGTGTCAAGTGAAGCTTATAACTAAGCTATAAATAAACCTTAAAATTTAACAGTAAAGACAGCGGCGTTCAGTTTATTAGACCGAATGCCGCTGTTTTTT
>CADBRB010000137.1 GCA_902796955.1 uncultured Ruminococcus sp. | reverse complement strand
TTCCCACGGCAAAAAAGGTAACCAGGTACGCCATCAAAAAGGATACACGTTTTGATAAAATTATGTTGAGAAACATTGTATCAAAACCGCCTGTCGGATATGAGCTGAGAGAGATTGATGAGAAAACCTATGACCTCTGCCTTCAGAATCCGGTGACAAGGGATTTTGTTTCATCATTTGAAAGTAAGGAAAAATTTTTGAAGCTCGGGCGGGGGATGGTGATTATGAAATCCGGCCGCATCGTAGCCGGGGCATCTTCCTATGCCAGATACAAAGAAGGAATCGAGATAGAGGTTGATACTGTAAAGGAAGAACGTAAAAAAGGTCTTGCGACAATCGTTTGTGCTGCATTAATCTTACGCTGTCTTGATGAAGGCTTATATCCGAGCTGGGATGCACAGAATATGAATTCGGTTCGTTTGGCAGAAAAGCTTGGATATGAATTTGATCATGAATATACCGTATATGAAGTGTCCGGATAAGACCGGGCGCATTGATCCGGACAAAACGGAACATAAATTGACAGGATAACTCTTCCGTTATTGCTATGAAATACCCGAAAGCTTTCATGGTGCAGTTTTGGAATGCGATTAGAGAAAAATATGCAGATAATGTCTGGAAAGAAAATGCTCCAACAAATGTTTTGCGGCTGTTCCACAGCTGTTCCGCAAACGATTCCCGACAAACCTGCCATGACTAAACTGTGTTGTGATAATTATTTGCATATATATTTATATTGGTTTGAAAGAATAAACTGCATCGGAAAGGAAATGTTGATATGATTATTACTGATGGAAAACTGACTTTAACAGGTGGCAACAACGCAGATAACGATACTGCCGATGTAAGTCAAGCCGAAGCGTGGCAGATTGAGCAAAGCACGGATAAGGTGCGTCCGGTGTTCAGGCAAAGTCTGCATGAAAAAGAACAAAACAGCGGCGTGACATTCTATAAATTAAAGGAAATTAAGCCGCAGGAGTATTATGAAAAGGCTTGGGCGGGGGTAAATATCGCCACAGGAATACCGTTTATTCTGCAATCAAAGCAAAAAAGCTACGGCGTTTTTTTAGGCGGCGAGGATTACTACAACCGCATATCGTGGGACCAGCTGAGAAATCTATGCGGACTTGATATAAATGAGAGAAACTATATGCGTTTTGTGCCAAAATCTGCATGGGAACAGCTTGAAAAAGACAACCGCGAAAAACCGCTTGAGTTGCCTGACGAGCAATGCGTATACAGCGGAGATAAGCCGATAGATTACTATTTTGTAAAAATATCCCGCAGATTTGGCGCAGACGGCTATTTGTTCCGAAAAAGTCCTGACGGATACCGTGTGTTCTATATTTCAAATGCCGTTACCGGTGAGAGCTTTCTGCCTACGCCGAGATACGGCAAGGTGCCGACCGAAAATGAGATAGATATGATGCTTAAGGGAATAAAGGGCTGGAACATCTATGACAGACTTCTAACTGATATTGAGCAGGCTTACTTTTGGAACGAGCTTTTAAGAAGAGCAGATAACGATGCAGAGCTGTGGAACGACATTTACGGTTCAACAAGCACATTCTGCCTTTACGGTAAAAGCGGAACGGAACACCGGGAGTTCGGTAATACAAATTATTCAAACAGAATAGCGCACTGTATCAGGAATCTTGCGGTAAGGGGAGCTATTCGATATTAAAAATGGAGTAAATATAGTGAACAGTAAAAAATACATATTAAAATTCTGTATCTGATGATATGATGTGCGCTTTTGCCTTTGGGATGAATAATGTCAATGAGCGGTATTTTTCGGCACATTTAAAGAAGCGGCATGGGAGGTTCTCTAAAAGCTGTATGATGAAATCAACAGTTGATGCAGATATTAATTGTGAGGTGGATTATGAAATATTCGGATAAGCTGAACGGCTATTGGGAAGAGGGCTACCACTATTACCTCGAATTTCGGGATAATGAGCTTACCGTGCGAGATTACAGACGTGCGATTTGCCTGAAAACCGAGGTTACATATGATGCAAATTCGCTTGAAAGCGGAGAAAAAACTCTCATATCGCTTGCGGACAATGTGCTTTCCCGTGATTACAAGGGCGGAATGATGACGGAAATCAGGGAGCTTGCATATGAAAACGGAAAGCTTTTAATGCTTTATTACTATACAATAATGGGCGAAACTCTGTATACGCTCAATAAAGTTGAGAACGGCCCGTTTGACCATATACTGATACGTGACGGAGAATTTCTTGAGAAGCTTCAGGGCAGGTGGGAGCAGTGGACAAGCTCCGGCAAAGGCACGCCGCTAACTATAGAGGGGAACAGTTTTCGCTGGATAGACGACAGACCGCACCGCTTTCATGCAGTCAGCTACAAATATGACAGTGACAGGGTGTATTTAGTGCCGGAGAATTTAATTGACGGCGATTTTGGCATATGTACAAAAATAGAAGTGTTGCCGGATATGCTCACGACTACGATGATGGTATGTGATATGAGTATGCCGACAAGTGTATTTGCACGTGCTGGTATGCTTGACAAAATAGATGTGCCCGCAAGCGCAAAAAGACAAGCAGTAAACAGCATGATATACAATCCGAATCCTGTATGCGTAATTGATGAAGCAAGTACACCAATGACAGGCTTTATGGGAATGCAGATAGGAATTAATATAGAGCAAATCTCAAAAACGAAAGATGATGTATCTGTTGAGGAAGGCGTGACGCCGAAATTTTGCCCCAACTGCGGATTTAAGCTGGACGGAAAACCTATCAAATTCTGCCCGGAATGTGGCTGGAGCCTGAAAATTTGATTTATGCTTAACATGGAGATTTATGATGAAATTAACTGACTTTGACGGAAAAACAGTAAAAATCACTTTTGATGACGGAACAGTGTTTGAGGGCGAATGTGCAGAATGCTCTGCAGAGTATTGCTTTGCGGAATTTGGACGTGAGGAGGAAGCTCTGCAAATAGACGACTGGCTGTTTTATGAGAGCGATATAGCTGAAATTGAACTTTCTAACAAAAAGAGCAATTACATATGGCTCGGCAAAACCGAACACCGCATGAAGCTTGCATCAGAAGCATTCAAAATGGTTGAAAACGGCTTAAAGACCATAGAATTGCGATTGTATGACGAAAAAAGGCAGAGAATTAAAGCAGGCGATATAATACGCTTTGAAAACGCAGATGACTATGAGGAGTTTTTGCGCACAGAGGTTCGGGAATTGTATGTTTTTGATTCCTTCACGGAGCTTTATGCAAACCTGCCTTTGCTTGATTGCGGTTATACCAAGCAGAACATAGACAATGCTTCGCCTGATGATATGAATGAGTACTATTCACGGCAGGAGCAGGAGCGGTACAGAGTTGTGGGTATACGCATGGAGCTGATTTAAATGAGCGGTGAGGATATTATGAGCGATTGGTTTACAATTACAGAAATCGACAGTGATACGTTCGCAATCAGCGAAAATAAACACCCTTCTCAAATGAAATCCTATCTGTTGTGCGGAAAAGAAAGAGCATTGCTAATAGATACGGGGCTTGGCGTATGCAATATTGCCAAAAAGGTAAGTGATATTACAGACTTGCCGGTTACTGCCGTAGCTACTCATGTACATTGGGATCATATCGGCGGACACGGAAGTTTTAGCGACATTGCCGTGCATAAGGCGGAGAGCGAATGGCTATCGGGTAAATTTCCGCTTTCGCCGGAGCAGGTAAAGGCAGAATTAACACGTTTGCCGTGTGAATTTCCGAGAGATTTTAATATTAGTGAATACAAAGTGTATCAGGGCGGTGCAGGCAGATTGCTTCATGACGGCGACTGCCTTGATTTGGGCGGACGGAGAATCGAGGTTATGCACACACCCGGACATTCTCCCGGACACTGTTGCTTTTACGAGCGCAGCAGGGGATATCTGTTTTGCGGTGATTTGCTTTATTACGGCTGTCTCGATGCGTTTTATACGTCTACAGACCCATTGCTTTATCATAGGTCGATTAACAAGATTGCAAAGCTTAGTGTAAACCGACTATTTCCCGCTCATCACAGAATACCGGACGGCACGGCTTTAATTACGGATGTTGAAAAAGCGTTTAATTATCTTAGTAACAGTGACAAATTAGCTCACGGCATGGGTGTATTTGATTTTGGAGAGTTCAAAATACACTTGTAATGTGTGGGTATTTTATAAAAAATATGATTTGGAGAAAATGAAATATGTTTGGATTTTTTAGAAGAAAAAGTACAAAGAAGAATACTGAAGAAAACGATTCTGCAAAAGATGAGATGATTGATCAGGTGATAAGCCAGCTCTTTGCAAAAGACGAAAATCGGGACATAAACGTACAGGTTGCCAAACAGATGATACAGGCTCGGTATAAGGTGGAACATATTCTGCTTAAAAAGTATCTTTATGAGGATACAAAGCTGTTTTTAGACACAATTACCAAAGAAAATTCGATGTATACTTTGTACAAGACCGTTATAGAGAGCGAATGCGGCATTTTCCCGTATAGCTGTTCGCAGTTTAATGTAAAAACAAAAAAGAGCGACGAATTGATTTTGGTCAGTGCATTGCTTCCTGAGCCGGAGGCTGAGCCTTTATGCCGCAGGCTTTACTTTGTATGTAACAAAAATTATGAAAAAGCGATGTGCTTTACGGTTGAGAAGGGCATGAACGGCGACTTTTTATGTTGTTGGGACGGCAAAAGGCACTTGAACATGGGTCAAGCCGACGAAATTGCCGTAAGTGAAAACGGCGGGCAGAATATGGGATGTAACGATGAAGAAATCAGCAGGATAATAAAGCTTTATCAATCTATAAATAATCGGGAATAAGGAGAGAGGAACAAGATATGAAGAAAACGCATAAACATCAGGAAACCGGTATGGCAATAGGTATGTGTCTGGGTATCTCGATGGGACTTACACTCGGTGAAAGTCTGTTTGGAAGTATGTCGTTAGGCATGTCATTCGGGCTTTGCATAGGTATGCTTATCGGCATGACAATAGGTATGCATAAAGACAGCGAAGTTAATAAACAGCTTGAAGAGCAGAACTATACGGTTAAGGAGATAATACCCGAAGATGACGGTAAATACTGCATAGTAGTTGTAAACAAGAATGGCGAGGAAAAGAGAATCAGTATAGAAAAAGGAGATTTGGAAGCAGAACAGTTTACCGCAGGCGACAGTGTTTTTATTGATGATGAAGGCAATATTGAGCTTGTGTTCGATAAAGACAGTGAAGACAATGAAGAAGATGAGGAAGAAAATGAAAGCGATGATAAAGAGAATATATAAGCAAAATATAGTTGATAATTCTTTCACTATAAAAAATGAGCTTTGAAATAAGCGCATTTTCACTTAGACTTATATCTTTGCAAAAGATATAAGCCGATGCAGTCAAACTTGCTATTTACATTGAACTGAAACTGCATTAAAATATATTTATAATACATGAAAGGTTGAAAGACTATGAAAAACAAAAAGTTAGCAATAACGGCATTGATAACCGTTGCGGTAATCGCAGTGTTCCTGTATTTTGTAAATCCATTGAGGCTTATAAGAACAATAAGGGCAGGCTCGGACTACATATATGTAAGTCCCGGTGAGGTAAGAATGGTTGAAAGGTATATCGACAAAAAATATGATACCGATGTGGATGTAACCGATGTGACAGCTTATAATCATGCATCCGGAATGAACGCAGGAATACATTATCAGTTTATTTTTGAAACCGATGAGGGAAAAGCGGGCATTGCCACGCTTGATAATGTTTATTTGTCGGAAGTGTCACTTGACAAGATGAACATTGCGTTTACATATTAGTATGGGGATTTGCTCAACTTGCTTTTAGCCCGTTTACTAATTGCAATGGGGTACTCTTCATGTAAAAACAGCAAGAATATTGCATGGTTTATGCATAAAAAACGGTTATGCGCTCGGTACATACAAGCTTGGCTGGCATATCACATATGAAGAGGATGACTCCGTAACCGACAGAAGGTTTTTCTTTGAGCGGGATAAAACACGCACTACGCTTGTAAAGTGCGTTATGAAATACATTTTCATGGGTAAATAAAGAGGTAATTTGTTATGATTAGAAAATCCGAAGCGGCGGTGATTTCCGCTTTACTGGTGTTGGCGGTCTGCTTTTGCGGTTGTGCCGGCAACAATGATAAAGATGCAAAAAGAGTAAGCACTGTTAATAAGATTGATGTAACATATCCTTTGGTAACGGAAATGGCGGATGAGAAAACGCTTGATGAGGTTTGCGGATATATGCGCTCTGCCGGACTTGCCAATGTTGACGCTTTTTGCGATGAAGTTAAGGAATTTAACGGGTTTGCAGGAGCAAAAGCAAATTTGACGAGTGCTTGGGTAAAGCCCGATGAAATAAAAACAGATATAGGCGCCTGCATTGACGGCTGGGAGAACAACTGCGATTTTTCGGACAAAAACTGCAGAATGACGGCATTTTCTCTTTTAGACGGGCTTATTAGTGCTGATAAAACCGATAATGTCTATGACGGCACATATCTTATGTTTGACGTGGATGCGATAGAAAATGTGGATAGATATGGGCTGATAAAGGAAAAAGAAGCTCTGTTTACATCTATGTTTGGAGAAAGAAGCATAGCACCGGGAGAGCAGGCGCAGGATGTTTTTACAAGAATATGGAACGAATACGGGTTTAAGCTTTCAGAAGATAACATTTCCTTAATAAGCGTAGTTTTGCTTACTGCCGACCATACTCAAGTTTTTGTAGGTCATACAGGCGTTTTGATTGAGCTTGAAGACTGCTTGCTTTTTATAGAAAAGCTTGCGTTTGAACAGCCGTACAGAGTTACAAAGCTTAACAGCCTAAATGAGCTTATTGATATATTTAAGGGTCGTGCCGAATATTTTGAAGGTGATGATTTGTCCGGCACTTTTTTCTATAAAAACGATAAAATGATTTTATGATAATTAGTATAAGTTATATTTTGGCTTTTTCTTGGGGCATAAACGGTTTTGCGGCGCAAAACAGGCGGCGAAGCCGCATAGCACCGCATTGCGGGGCGGTTTATGCCCTTTATGTCCGGTATAAGGAGATGTGTGCTGTTGGATAATCTGTTTAACTATTTGAAATGGCGTGCTGATGTACCGTTTTCGGTTGCGCCGTTCAATGAAATAGACAATATGCTGCTTGCCGAGCTTGTGTATTCTAATTTAGACTGCGTACCTGCCTGCGGCGAACAGGTGCCGATAAGAAAAGTGCGTGATGAGTTTTTCAATACTCACTCCAGAGAGGAGCTTATGGAGAGTAGCTCATATTCTGCAAAAGCCGCAGTATTTATGGATGAAATGGCGGAAGCCGCACGTTTTAAAGATACAAAGATATGTTTTTATATAAATGAGATAGATAAGGAAAAGGATGCTCAGCTTGCCGCAATGACGTTTATACTCGGTGACGGCACGGCTTATGTGGCGTTCAGGGGAACCGACAGTACACTCGTAGGCTGGAGGGAGGACTTCGACCTGAGTTATCTTTCGGAAACCGAGGGTCAGCGCAGGGCGGCTGAATATCTGAATACTGTTGCGGCGGCGGTTGATGCTCCGCTCCGTGTTGGCGGTCATTCAAAAGGCGGAAACTTCGCTGTTTATGCCGCCTCGTTTTGCAATAGAGAAGTTCAGGACAGAATAGTTAAGGTATACTCAAACGACGGCCCCGGCTTTAAAGAGGAGGTAACCAATTCTCAAGGATATATGCGTATTCTTCCCAGAATACTCAGCATAGTGCCCGATACCTCGATAATCGGTATGCTACTCTCAAGTAAATGCAAACATAAGGTCATAAAAAGCTCTGCGTTTGGAATTTTACAGCATGACGGATTTACATGGTCTGTACTGCGCAACGGATTTGAGGAAGCGCCTACATCGGATTTAGGCATATTTATCGAAAAGATGCTGGGTGATTGGCTCGAAAAAATGGATGATGACACAAGACGTTCGTTTACATACACGGTTTTTACCCTTTTTGAAGCTACGGGAAAAGAAACCTTTCATAGCATTAGCGAGCAGAAGCTGAAAAGCGCACAGGCGATGATATCCTCAATGGCAGGGCTGCCCAAGGAACAGCGGCAGGAGCTTTTGCATTTGGCAGGCAATCTTTTAAAGAGCGGCGGACATACGGCGGCTGAGTATTTGACTGCAAGAAACGGAATTAGGGCGATTGAAAATGCAACGTGATTAATTTTGTTTTGGATATAAAAATATGATTAAAGCGATGATTAAGCTCCCGAAAGCCGATTAAAATATAGCGTCATGTATTAGTGATAATTTCTGATTAAACTCTCTAAGATGTATTTTGCAAAATTCCGCATGGATTTATTGCGGTGCTTGTCGGATGCAAGGTGCGAAACGCACACAAAAGCTGTGTAATTGGTAATTGGAATTAACATCTATCCTGCTCGCAAATGTAGTTAGACGCAGGAAATAAAGCTTTTATCTGCTATAAGCAAGTGTGTGACGTGCCTGCGAAGGCTCTCCGCTATGCGACGTGCCTGCGAAGCTTCTCCGCTGTGCGATGTGCCTGCGAAGCTTCTCCGCTGTGCGATGTGCCTGCGAAGCTTCTCCGCTGTGCGATGTGCCTGCGGAGCTTCTCCGCTGTGCGACGTGCCTGCGAAGCTTCTCCGCTGTGCGACGTGCCTGCGAAGCTTCTCCGCTGTGCGATGTGCCTGCGGAGCTTCTCCGCTGTGCGGACATCTTATTATAGTGTTTTATCAGAATCAGTATAACACCCGTTATAATCGGACTCTACGCTCCGTTTGGCGACAAAAATCAGGTATTCAACGGTGCGTTTGTATACAAATGTGCTTTGACGGTGTTATTATTTTATCAGCGGACAGTTATGCCATGTGCGCAAAAATAATCAGGAGGGATTCTGAGTATGAATCAGGTAAAAATAGGCAGATTTATTGCGGAGCTTCGCAAAGAAAAAAATATGACGCAAAAGGAGCTTGCCGAAAAACTCAAAATAACGGACAGAGCAGTTTCAAAATGGGAGAACGGAAGGGGTATGCCTGAGCTTTCTTTAATAAAGCCGTTGAGTGAGGCGCTTGATATCTCAATAAACGAGCTTTTGAGCGGCGAGAAGATAGCAAAGGAAGAATATCAGGAAAAATTTGAAGAGAACATAATCAATACGATTAACTATACCGGCACCAGAATGAGCAGAGCCAAAACTGTGATAATTGTATTGTCAGCTGTATTCTTACTTATTGCCGTATTTCTATCTACGTCTTATGCCGTAAATATGCGCCGAATGAAGAATAGTGAGCCTGTAACAAGTACATGGGGCTATGATTATGCCAATCCGGTAAATTTTAACGATGCAAAATTGGAGCTTGCCATACAAAAATACCTTGTTGACGTTCAAGACGGACTTTCCGACCACCATGACAACGAAAAGTGGTTTGCCGCACTAAAAGTCTATTTGACTATAGAAAACGAAGCGCAAAAGAGCTTTACCGTTTATGCGTGGGCGCAGGAGGAGAGCTATTACTATAAGGACGGAGAAATTAAGGATAAAAGCGGCTCCTCAGGTCCTCGTAAGTTTACGGTAGAGCTAATAGACGGAGCGTACGCCGTAACACATTGCGAAGCTCCGGGTGACGGTACGTACTACTCCAAAGACATTAAACGTATATTTCCGCAAGAGGTACAAGACAAGTTGTACACAGCTCAAACTGACGGAACTGTAGCCGAACTTGAAACGGAGATAAAAAAACAGGTGGTTTTATATTTCAACGATAATTGAATTTTACCCTGTCGGTCGGAGAGCATAGCTCTTACGGCCGACATATTTTTGTATTGCCAAATTAAAACGATTGTGATATACTTAAACTGGTATCTAATATTCTGCGGTAGTTTGTCCATTGTGCAAACGTCATAACCCGCAGTAATACCGCTTTCTACAAAATTCTTTTAAAAGATAAGCCGATTGTAATTTTGCAGACCATCGTCGGTGTTTTATAGAAATTACTGTGCGGATATCTGCAATTTAGAGCAACGGATAATAAAGAGTTTTCGGCAAACGGTATTGTTCGGAGGTGATAGAAAGGATTTGGTACAGCTGTGTAAGCTGATTTGAGATACATATTTTTAAATGTATACTATTTGTTCTTATATAAAAATATCATTAAAAATAAGGAGAGCATTATTATGAAATACAAAAGAATTTTTACAATCGTACTGGATTCACTGGGAATAGGAGAGATGGAGGATTCTCCGAAATACGGCGACATAGGCGTAAACACATTCGGACATATTTGGGAAACACAGAACGGGCTCGATATACCTAATCTGATGAAGCTTGGTATGGGTGAGCTTTGCTCTGTGGGAACGCCCCAAACACAGGGATATGCCGCCAGACTTGAAGAAACCAGCGT
>CADBRB010000136.1 GCA_902796955.1 uncultured Ruminococcus sp. | reverse complement strand
TCTGCTATAGGCAGACCCGTCAAATTGCTGTAAGGTCCGGTATAGACAGGCTCTTCCGGCTCGCTTGCTTCTGACGAAACAGCGGACGATTCGCTTATTTTAGATTCCACATCAGATACCATTTGCGATATAAGTACATCTGATTCAACAGATGTAACAGCAGATGAGGTAGTATTTTGACTATTGTTTTTGCCAAGAACAAAGAAGTAGAAAAATGCCGCCGCACATAGAAGCAGAAGTATAATGACTATGGGGATTATGATGCGGATTTTTTTGTTTTTTTCTTCCGATTCGTCATCTTCTTCGTCATCGCTGCTTGCGGAAGGTATGGCAAAATCTCCGTTTTCCTTTTCACTGTCTGTTATTTCAACCGTATTGTTGTCGTCCCGGCCTTCAGATTTACTTTTAGAAAAAATTTCCTCTACCCGATTTGCGTGTTCATCTTCCTCATTCTGCGACTCTCTGCTGTCATTTTCTGTATCGTTGCCTTTTTTACCTAAAGTCAAATCATTGCCGGCGATAAAGCTGTCTTCACCTTCAGAAGAACCGGTCGGCGAGGTTTCCTCTGCGGCAACCTCCTCGTAATCGGTATATATGACTACAGGGTCACTGCCTTGACCGGAACTTTCGCCGGCTGAATCATCCGGTGAAACAGGGGTACGCACAGTCACGTCGTTTTTCTCTTCGGTTGCACTTATATCAGCGTCCTCTGAGGTGTCTTCTGCGTCATTCTCAAATCCGCTCGGCTTGCCCGTTGTGGTTTGGCTGTAGTGTTCATCATCATTATTCAGGCTGTTAAGTCTGCTTACTATAGATGTTATGTCTATTTCTCTGCTGTATGTAAGCTCAGAGCCGAAAAGCTCGGATAAATCCGTGTCGTTCTCCTTTATATACATCAGCGGCTTGTCAAGATCTTTTCCCTCTATGGCCTCGTTATCCGGCTGTTCAGCTTCATTATCCGGCAAATCCTCATTAAACTCAGACGTTGAGCTTGTGTTTGTATATGACAAATCATTATCGTCCTGCTCAAAATTCTCATCACTATACTCATATTTGCTTTCCGAATAATCCGCATCACTGCCTGAGTATTCGCCTTCTTTGGCAAAATGTTCCTCCTCGGAATATTCTTCGTCATCGCTTGAATATCCCTCATCCTCGGAATACTCATTGTCATCATATGAATCATTAACATCCGCATTATCCGAAGCGTCGTAATCTATATTGATTACGTCCTCGTTTTGAGAATATCGGTACTCAAAATCTACATAACTGTCGTTATAATCAGTGTTTTCTTCGAGAGCATCGTCTTCAATCGGAACACTTTCAATAGAGTCTATATTTGTGTTTCCTCTTTCCGACTCCTGCTCATTATTTTCCTCTTCAACAGGAAATGGCAGATTATCGGAGCTTTCCTCTCCGGCGGCCTCATCTGTATGCTTGGCGATACTTCCCCTTACGAAGTTTAAAATTTCCTCTATATCTTGACCGTGTATGGATTCTTCAAAATCATCTGACATACGGAAACCTCCCTGCTCGTACTTTGTTGTGCCGAAAAACGCATCAAATACAGTCGTAAAGAAATCTTTTAGAATAAATTGCTAACTATAAATCTGGCTTAAAAAACAAATGATTTGACGCTTTATGCACAATCCAAATATATTATACACTATTTTGTTGCTAAAAAGTATTACAATTATGCCAAAAACAATTACAATATTGTCTTTTTTTAAAAAAATAGCATTATTATGTAAAATAGATAGATTTTTTATTTAAGTTGTGTTAAAATATAAAATGAGTTTGTATTGTTTGGAAAAGAGGCGGTATTTTGAAAGAAGAAAGTAAAAAAGCAAAGCACCTGCGCTGGGTGCTTATTGCTTTGAATACAATGCTTGTGTTTTGCCTGTCCATGCCGTTTGGCGCAAATGTTATAAAGGACAGCGAGCATACCCTCAACTTTACGCAAACCGGGCTTGATTTGGTGTTCTCAGTAAGGCTTACCGGCACTTTGGGCGCAAAGGTACTGCTTTTCAGTTTGTTTTTTATTATTCCTACTGCGGGCTTTTTTACGGCCTGCTTTGACACTAAAAGGAATATAAAAAGTGTTGTGGCGGTAATAGGAGCTTTTATCGGAGTTACGGCGATAACATTTTTACTCGGCTCAAGAATACAGATAGGTGCGCTTTTATCGCTTTTGCTTTATCTGTGTACTGCGGTGGTTGGAGTTATGTCTCTGCTTGTAAGCTACAGCGAAGGGCGGGAGGCCATGAATGCACTTACAAAAAAATAATATCCGTACTTTTCCGCACATTTTTTTGCGGCAGAAGAGCGGTAAGTAAAAATAGACGAAAAAGAAACAGAAAGATATATGAAAGGAATTACTGGTATGTATGATGTTGTTATAATCGGTGCGGGCGTGGTCGGCGGCTTCATAGCACGTGAGCTTTCTCGCTATAAGCTGAATATCTGCCTGCTTGAAAAGGAAAACGATGTTGCAATGGGAGCGTCCCGTGCAAACAGTGGTATTGTACACGCAGGCTTTGATGCTTTGACAGGTACAAAAAAGGCTGAATTTAACGTTTTGGGCGCAAAAATAATGAAGCGTGTCACCGATGAACTCGGCGTAAAATACAAAAATAACGGCTCGCTTGTAGTGGCTTATTCCGAGGAAGAATTGCCGACTCTTCAAAAGCTCTACGAAAGAGGAGTTGCAAACGGTGTTGAAAATCTGCAAATTATAGATAAAGCCAAGCTTTTGGAGCTTGAGCCCAACCTTACCGACAGTGCCGTTGCGGCACTTTATGCTCCAACTGCGGGTATAGTTTGCCCATATGAGCTTACCATTGCCGCTGTAGGCAATGCTATGGACAACGGTGCGGAGCTTAAGCTGGATTTTGATGTAAAATCTATTAGACGTAACGGCGATTTTTATGAGATAAGCTCGGAGAATGAAACCGTAGAGTGTAAATATTTAGTCAATGCGGCAGGCGTTCACTCCGATAATATTGCCGCACTCATAGGGGATACATCATTCAATGTAACTGCCAGAAAGGGCGAATATCTGCTTCTGGATAAGGAATTCGGCACAATGGCCTCACACACGATATTCAGATGCCCTACAAGCATGGGTAAGGGCATACTTGTAAGCCCTACGGTTGACGGAAACCTGATTTTAGGCCCTACATCCGTAAACATTGATGATAAAGACAACAACGAAACCACCCCTGAGGGTTTAAGCGAAATCATGTCAAAAACATTGGCCGTAATGCCCAAAGCACCGCTCAGAAGCGTTATTACATCGTTCTGCGGCGTAAGAGCCGTTCCGAGTACGGGAGATTTTATTATCGAAAAGGCGGCGGACGGTTTTGTAAACTGTGCCGGTATAGAATCTCCGGGTCTTTCCAGCGCACCTGCCATTGCGCCTTATGTGGTTGAGCTTTTAAAGGGAATGGGTCTTTCCTTAGAGGAAAATGAAAGCTTTAATCCGATAAGAAAGCCTGCACATTTGTTCAGAGAGATGTCAATGGAGGATAAGAACAAGGTGATTGCCGAAAATCCGAAATACGGTAAAGTTGTATGCAGATGTGAAACAGTAACCGAGGGAGAAATAGTAGAGGCCATACACACCAATCCCAAGGCAACGAGCGTTGACGCAATAAAGAGAAGAACACGCAGCGGCATGGGTCGCTGTCAGGGCGGCTTTTGCGCTCCGACGGTTGTTGAGATACTTGCAAGAGAACTTGATATTCCTTTTGAGGCGGTTACAAAAAGCGGCGGCAATTCCATTATTAATTACGGTAGGATAAAGTGAACGGAGGTATCGTTGTGAGAAATATTGATTTGGTTATAATCGGCGGAGGCCCTGCCGGTATGAGTGCCGCAGTAAGCGCATACAACAGCGGCATAAAAGACATTCTTATTTTGGACAGAGAGCCGAGGCTTGGGGGTATCTTACAGCAGTGCATACACAATGGATTCGGGCTTCACAGATTTAAAGAGGAGCTTACCGGCCCGGAATACTCATGGAAGTACGAGCAAATGGTAAATGAGCTTAAAATACCGGTAATGCTCGGCACAATGGTACTCGATGTGACCGAGGATAAGATAATTACCGCCATGAACGAGGAAAACGGCGTATTCCAAATACAGGCTAAAGCGGTTGTTATGGCAATGGGATGCCGTGAGAGAAGCCGAGGCGCACTCAACATAGCGGGTATGCGTCCTGCAGGTATATACACCGCCGGTGCTGCGCAGAAATTTGTAAATATAAAGGGATATCTTCCCGGCAAAAAGGTAGTTATACTCGGTTCGGGCGATATCGGTCTTATTATGGCGAGAAGAATGACCCTTGAAGGAGCAAAGGTTATCACGGTGTGCGAGCTTATGCCGTATTCTGGAGGGCTTACAAGAAATATCGTTCAATGCCTGAACGATTTTGATATACCGCTTAAGCTGAGCCATACCGTTGTAAAAATACACGGCAAAGAGAGAGTAGAGGGCGTGACCATAGCAAAGGTAGACAAATCGTTAAAGCCGATTATGGAAACAGCCGAGTATATAGAATGTGACACGCTGTTGTTATCCTGCGGACTTATACCGGAAAACGAGCTTTCAAAGGGAGCATCAATTACTCTTGACAGAGTTACGGGCGGCGCAGTGGTTGACCAAAGACGTGAAACAGACAAAAAGGGTATTTTTGCCTGCGGAAACGTGCTTCATGTTCATGACCTGGTTGACTATGTTTCCGAGGAGGCGGAAATAGCAGGAAAGGGTGCGGCTGAGTATATTCAAAATGACGGATTTAACAAGAACTGCGATATAAAAATGACGCTGGGAGATTGTGTGCGCTATACTGTTCCGCAGCACATTACGTCAAACGAAAATGATGTAAAGATATATTTCAGAGTTTCCGATGTGCATAAGGATGTTACCGTTGAGGCAAAAGACGGCGACGAGGTTATATTCAGCAGAAAGAAGCAAAGAGTCGCACCGGGAGAAATGGAGAGCATACTCATTAAATCAGATGTTCTAAAGAACATAAAAAGCGGTGCTATAACGGTGGGAGTTAAGCTAAACGGCTGATTTTTGCGATATGCCGTATAAATGAAAGGAAGAAAATTATGGAGAAGAATTTTACCTGTATAGTTTGCCCGATGGGCTGCAGCTTAAAGGTTCAAATAGAGGACGGCAAGGTAGTAAGCGTTACCGGCAATACCTGTCCGAGGGGAGCAAAATATGCACAAACCGAGGCGGTAGCTCCGGTAAGAACGCTTACGACTACTGTTAGAGCAGGCGAAAAAATGGTATCTGTCAAATCAACACAGCCATTGCCAAAGGAAAATCTTAAAAAGTATATGGATATGATAAATTCCGTAAAACTTGAAACGAGCGTGAACGTTGGCGATGTTATAATTGCAGATATAGACGGCACAGGTATAGACATAGTGGCTACAAAAAACGTTGACATTTAACGTTTCTGCTGTTTAGAATACGTAATTTTGCCCTGCGAAAGGAAAAACCGATGTACGATTTAAAAAATATGCGTCTGTTTCTGCTGGATATGGACGGAACTATTTACCTTGATAACGACCTTTTTGACGGTACTCTTGATTTTTTGGAGTATGTAAGGAGCATTGGCGGACGCTATATGTTTTTGACGAATAATTCTTCCAAAAGCGTGGATAAATACATTGAGAAGTTAGCAAAACTGGGAATAAAAGCCGGGTATGAGGACTTTTTTACGTCTGCACAGGCTACTGCCATTTATTTAAAGGAACACGGCTATAAGGATAAAAAGCTCTATGCTTTCGGCACGGAGTCGTTCAAAAAAGAGCTTACCGACAACGGCTTTGATATTACCGACAGGCTTGAGGAAGGCATAGACTGCCTTGTAATGGGTTTTGATACCGAGCTTACGTTTCAAAAATTGGAGGACGCCTGTATTCTGCTGGGCAGAGGTGTGGACTACATCGCCACAAATCCCGACTGGGTATGCCCGACATGGTACGGATATGTGCCTGATTGCGGCAGTATAAGTCAAATACTCTGCACTGCTACAAAGCGTATGCCGCTGTTTATTGGCAAGCCTCAGCCTGAAATGGCTCTGCTTGCCGCTCAAAAGGCAGGATTTGCAAAAGAGCAGACGATGATAATAGGCGACAGAATTTACACCGATGTTGCCTGCGGAGTAAATGCCGGCATAGCAAACGCATTGGTTTTAAGCGGAGAAACCACGCAGGAGGACGTAATCAAGAGCGATGTGAAGCCGATGTATATCTTTAAGGACATAAAAGAGATACTCAAGGTGTTAAAGACTTAAAAATCCGATAGGCGGAAAGGTATGTGATATGCTTGCCAAAATCCGATAAAAAAGACAAAGACTTACAGATTGCGGAGAAAAAAGCCAAAAAACCGACGTTTAAAAGCCCGGAATCCGAGATGCACAAAAATCACAGGAATAATATGAGAGGCAAGTTCTTAAAGTACGGTATAGATTGCTTTACCGAGCATGAGATAATAGAGATGCTTCTCTATCATGTAATACCTATGAAGGATACAAACCCGATAGCTCATAGGCTTTTGGATGAGTACGGCTCTGTTTCGGCACTTTTTGACGCAAGCTATGAACAGCTTATGCAGTCGGGGCTAACGCATACCGCCGCCACTTTTATAAAGTTTATTCAACAGCTTGCCACCTATTATAATTTCGATAAATTCTACGATGAAAAGAAACGTTTGGACAGCGCACTGCTTAAAAAGAAGCTTATAGGGCTTACCGAGCGTTCTGACGGAGAGGTAATGATACTCGGTCTTTACGATATGAGTTCAAGAGAGATTTTTCTCGGTATAATCGACAGTGGCGGCAAAAGCAGTGTAAATTTGATAATCGAAAAAATAG
>CADBRB010000135.1 GCA_902796955.1 uncultured Ruminococcus sp. | reverse complement strand
GAAGAAGAATCCCGATGCGGTTAGGTACAACACAGTTACGTTTGAAGATGTATTGAACAAGGGACTCGGCGTAATGGACAGTACAGCGGCGTCGCTGTGTAAGGACAACAGACTTCCGATACTCGTATTCAGTGTGGAGGATCCGCAGAATATAGTAAGAGCCGTAAAGGGCGAGGATGTAGGTACACTTGTTATAAACGGTGATTGACGGAACCAATGTGCCGTGCGGATGCGGCGTAAAATATAATTTATGGGGGAAAGCTTTATGAAAGAAGTATTAAAAATCACGGAAGAAAAAATGGAAAAAACCATTGCGCATCTTCAGAGCGATTATGCGGCCATACGTGCAGGCAGGGCAAACCCCGCCGTGCTGGACAAAATTACGGTGGACTATTACGGTGCGCCCACAGCTATCAATCAGCTTGCGGCTGTTTCGGTAACCGAGGCGAGAACCCTTATAATCCAGCCGTGGGATGCGTCCGTACTCAGAGGTATTGAAAAGGCTATTCAAATGTCCGATTTGGGTATTAATCCGCAAAACGACGGAAAAATTATCAGGCTGGTCTTTCCGCCTCTTACAGAGGACAGAAGAAAGGAAATAGGCAAGGATATCTCTAAAATGGCAGAGGAAGCCAAGGTTGCCATACGCTCTATTCGCCGTGACGGTATGGAGAAATTTAAGACCATGAAGAAAAACGGCGATCTTACGGAAGACGACCTTAAACAGGCTGAAAAGAAAATTCAGGAATTGACAGATAAGGAAATTAAAAATGTTGAAGGCGTTGCCGATAAAAAGCAAAAGGAAATCATGGAAATTTAATGCTTTTGCGTGGTAAATCAGCAGGGGTAAGTTTTTAAAATACACCCCGTGAAATGCCGTCAACGGAAGTGTACGGTTAAATTTAACTAAACGTGTACTATTATGATGCGAGTGATATTTTAACGCTTTTATGCGTAATTCTGCGCTTTGGAGTCTTTTTGATAAGATGTATTCAAAGTAATGTGAAAATAAACTAAATCAGCACAACAAGAATCAAAGGTAGGTAAGCTGTAGTGGCTTTTTTTAAGAAAAAGAAAATCGAATGGGATAAAGCCTTACTGCCTGCGCACCTCGGAATAATCATGGACGGAAACGGGAGATGGGCAAAAAAACGCGCCCTTCCCCGTTCTGCCGGACACAGAGCCGGCGCAAAAACGTTCAGGACGATTACAAGGTATTGCAGTAACATAGGCATAAAGTATTTGACGGTCTATGCCTTTTCCACAGAGAACTGGAAGCGCCCTCAGGAAGAGGTGGACGCTCTTATGACGCTGTTTGAAGAATATCTCAGAGAGGCATTGACCGACTTTAAGGATGACGATATAGTTGTAAAATTTATAGGCGACAAGACTGCATTTTCGCCTAAATTACAGGCTCTTATAGATGAAACCGAGAGTTCATCGGCACAAAGACCGGGCATGGTGCTTAATATCGCCATGAATTACGGCAGTAGAGATGAGCTGGTGACAGCAACTAAAAAGATAGCTGAGAAAATAAGCGAGCATTCGCTTAAAATAGATGAAATAACAGAACAGACCGTATCGGACAATCTTTATACTGCGGGTCAGCCAGACCCGGATCTTATAATCAGGCCGAGCGGTGATCATAGAATATCCAACTTTTTACTTTGGCAATCCGCTTATGCCGAGTATATTGTCATGGATATACTTTGGCCTGATTTCAAAACATCCGATTTAGATGCGGCGCTTTTGGAGTTTACAAAGCGCAGCAGAAGATTCGGCGGAGTATAAGGACTCTTTGGAGGAATGGGAAAATGAAAGTCAGAATTTTATCCGGTGTGGGAATAGCGGTTGTTATGATAGCATTGTTTTTGCTTAATCCGGTAATTCCGTATTTAATGTACTTTTTTGTTGATTTACTCATTGCAGTAGCGATATACGAGGTGCTGAATACCGCCAAACTTGCTAAAAAGTATCAGCTTTTGATACCGTGTGAGCTTATCGGACTTTCCGTGCCGTGGCTGGCGATGACCGATTATCTTGCGGCAGGTATGCTTGCGTTTGCACTTGTGATGTTTGCGGTAATGCTTTTTAGCTATGATGACATCAAATTTTCGGAAATTGCATATTGTGTGACCTCAACGCTTATGATTGGCTTCGGACTCGGCTCGGTTGCAGGGCTTAGCACCTTAAGAGGCAAAGATTTTGCAAATTTACTTGTGTTTACGGTAATGTTCATACCGTGGGGAGCGGACATAGGCGGATATTTTATGGGTGTATTTTTCGGTAAGCATAAGCTTTGCCCAAAGGTAAGCCCTAAAAAGACGGTAGAAGGATTTATAGGTAGCCTTGTATTCGGCACGGCGTTCCCTGTATTGTATGCATATATATATCTAATTTATCATTTATCGGAGTGGAATATGCTATGGATTACATAGCGCTGTGCGGTATAAGCCTGTTCTGTGTGCTTGTGTCGGTTTTGGGAGATTTGACGTTTTCCATTATCAAGCGCAATTACGGCATTAAGGATTACGGTAATTTGATACCGGGTCACGGCGGCATTTTAGACAGATTTGACAGTGTTATTTTTGTTGCTCCGACGATGCTGGTATTGTTTAACATTTATCCATACTTTTTGATATAGACTGTTGCATTTCTTTTTGATTATTTGAGGCTTTTAAGGAGCATATAAAATGACTGAAAAATTATCAATCCTCGGTTCTACCGGTTCAATCGGTACGCAGGCACTTGAGGTTGCCGAAAAGCTGAGCATGAAAATATCCGCTTTGGCGGCTTACGGCAATATAGAGCTGCTGGAGGCTCAGGCGAGAAAATATAAGCCGGGTCTTGTGGCTGTTTTTGACGAAAATAAGGCTAAGGAGCTTAAAATTAAGCTTGCCGATACAGACGTTAAAGTGCTGAGCGGTATGGACGGACTCTGCGAGGCCGCTGTAAGCGACGAGGCGGATACCGTTTTGAACTCGGTAGTAGGTATGGTAGGGCTTAAACCTACATTGTGCGCAATAGATGAAAAAAAG
>CADBRB010000134.1 GCA_902796955.1 uncultured Ruminococcus sp. | reverse complement strand
GCTGTTGTTGCTGTTGTTGCTGTTGCGCCTGAGGAGCCGCAGGCGTACCTGTGTTTCCGTCGTCCTTCTTGCCCTTCTTTTTCTCGAATACATGACCGCACTTCGGGCAAACCTCGGTCTTTTTGCTTACCTTTTCGCCGCAACCCGGACATTTTTTCTTTTGATTGACAAGAACAAATACTATAAGCAATACAACTACAGCGGCTACAGCAGCTATAGTAGTAATATCCATACTTCCCTGCTGAGTTCCGTCCGGCTGGGATGATTCCGGCTCTGACGGTGTTTCGCTTGGAGCAGTACTCTCCTCTATCGGATCTGTAGGTGTAGGCTCTTCAATAACAACAGGCTCCGTTGGATCCGGTACATTAAACTCCGCCGGTATACAGCTTATTTCATTTGACCATTCCGTTTGTTCTGTATCGCTATCCATTGAATACTGATACGCTACTCTTACAAATACTTCATCACTCGTTTTAAATGCATCAAGCATTGTACTTGTAACGATGGATTTTTCCAAACCGGTCAACGGCGATTCAGAATTTTTAATTTCACATTCCTGCCAATCGCCTGAACCGACTTTGTACTCTGCTACCAGCTTGCTTATACCGAAATCGCTGGTAAATCTAAGATACTTTTCAGCCTCTATTGCGGATCTTGGTGCGCTAATATCAAAGCTGTAATATGAGGAAGCGTCGCTTTCCATTGATGTACGCATGAGATTAAGATTAGAAATTATCGGCGGCTCTATAACATCTGGCATAGCAAGTGTATTCTCTTCCGGAGCATCCTTGCCTACTACCGCAGGCTCGCTCCACTCTGATATTTTAAAGCGCGATACCTCGCCTTGCTCAGTGCCTTCAGCCTCAGGGTCATCAACAAGATACTCCATATAATACCTTACACGTACATAGAATGTTGTCTTTGAAGTTTCAAATTTATGTATAGATGTGCCCAGATATTCGTTTTCTTCACCTGTTACACAGCCTTCCACAAAACTCGAAAAAGCTGTAAAGGTATTTGCATCGGCCAAATCCCACAATGTAAAATACTCAACCGCAGATGATGTAAGCGACAAGAATTTAGGTAATTCACCCGTAGGCTGATAAAACTCGTCCCAGCTCTCATCATACTGCCAGGTATTAGGCGTACCGACGGAAAGGTCAACCTGTATGCCAAGACCTATAAACGTATCCATGCCGTACTCCGCCAAAAATGCATCTTCATCTAAAGTATACTTATAATACAGCGCTCTTATTTCCGGATCAGGCTCAAAGAATATAGATAAAGCCTGATTGCCGTCTATATCGGAAATTCTTGCGTATAATTTGTCAGGCATCGGGAAATCAGGTAAAACACCCTCCTGCAAAGTAACTTCATCACCGGTAACCGGCTCTTCATCAGGAACAACTTCAACGTCAAAATTCGGGTCAATCGTTGAGTCACCCACTCCTAAATCCTGATCATCGAGCATTGCGCTCTCATCACTTGCCGTATCATCCGCAACCATAAGTGCCATAGCAGGCGATACAATCATAGATGTTACAAGCAAAACTGCCAAAAACAATGAAATTACAAGCTTTCTCATAAGTAAACATTCCTTTCATATAATTAAATTCATGTTTAATGCGTCAAAATGCGTAAGCTGCCTCATTTAGCCTGTTATACGCTGAATTAACCGATAATCCTTACCTCTGAATCCGCATAGCAAATCAGAAGAAAAATACCGGTCACTGCATATTCACAGCCGGCAACAAGGCATTACAAATACTTAGCCGCATTTATCCCATAAAATCTAAGATTTTGAGAATCCTATGCGATTTGTAAAGAATCCTGCACATACAATTTGTACTGTTTGAGTATAACACACTTTCACAGTAATTTCAATATATTTTCAATTAATTTTTGTAAATCTGTCAAAAAAAGGCGAACCGCTCTTCTAAATATGTATAAAATCACTATCTGTTATTTTATCTTTGTTAAAAATCAATAAAACTTACACCGTGTAGAATTTATTAATCGTCATAAGTTACATATTATTAAATGCGGGTACATTTTTATAAACATTGCTATCAAGCACAAAGCTCCGCAAACACCAAAAAGTGACACGGAGCTGTATTATAATTCTCTATTCAGATTTACTCACAAGTCAATCCACGTTATTACTTATTAAGCTCTTCTGCAAGTGCCTCCATGGTAGGATATGACTCTTTCCAGTCTTCAATTTTTTCTTGACTGGGTTCCATTATTATATGCTTTTTATCTATTTCAAGTATTTTGTAGCCAAGCTCTTTGTACAAATCGGCTTCAGCGCTTAAGTCGCCCTCATATGCAAGATAAAACTCAAATCTTACAGTTTCAAGCTCTGTTTTCTCTTTGTTGAAAATAAAGCGGAGTTTTTGAGTTATATCGCCGGCAACCGATGTTTGAACAACCTCATTGCCCACTATATCCACCTTCTGGCTATCGTACATATCTTCATATGACGGTGTATCGTCAACTATTTCAACTATCTGTTCAGGCGAGCTGATGTATACGCTCTCGGCACCGCTCTCCTGCACTGAGGTTTGCTCTGAGCCGGAGCTTGAACTAACCTGTGATGTTGTATTGCCGCTTTCCGTCGGTTTTCCATCTCCCGTGCCGTCACAGGCTGTAAATGCCATCAATAAAGCAAACAAAGTGATATAAACAAATAATTTTCTCATCATCAATTCTCCTCTCGGTGTGCCATGCTGCCGAATACATCTTTATAAAACAGGTATTCTACGCAATCATAGGTATTATTCTATATTGTAACATAAAGAAAACAAAATTTCCACCTTTTAATAAAAATTGTAATAATAATTTTAAAAGCCTTGAACTTTGACGAAAAAGTGTGTTATACTAAAATTTATGAAAGGATTACCACACCCCGTCAAGATTTTGAAAAATGCAAACGGCACACACAAATGCTTGCATTTAGTACCGTCTTATTGACATAAATCTGTTTTTAAATAAATGAGGATTTGAATTATGAAACGATTTTTTTCTATTGTGATGACTTTTATACTTATTATGCAGTTCTATACCGTTTTTTATGCCGCAGATACAAAAAGCGTTGACTTAGGCACTCCGCAAAATCCAGAAATCATAGCCTCTGATGTTGAAGAAAGTGATAAATTCAACAGCTTTTTAATAAAATTTACAAATGAAAGCTCTACATTTAACGTCGCAAAGGGCTACACTCTTAAGCTTGACTGGAGAATGCGCCTTGACGGTGTGAATGACTGGTATGAGGTAAATGAGTTTGTTGATATTGAAAAAGCCGAGAATTCTTCCGTTGGACTGTTTTATATCAGGCCGGGAAATGTAGAGGCCTTTAAAACAGCTCAGCCGGAATTATATAAAATGCTTTCACCTGCTTTGACGGACTTTAAGCTATGGTCCGGTGAGAAGGGGCTGTGCTTTGACAGAGATAATTTTTCTCTTGAAATACAATTAAGATACCGCGCAGAAAAAGAGAAATCTGAATCTATAGTAGGAAAATGGAGTGAGAGCGCATTTTTCGGACGTACCACTATCAACGAAGAAACTCCATCATCGCTTGTCGGCAAACCTGAGCTTACAAGCGTTGAATACAAATTTGCAAGTGATTCGGATTGTAATATCAAATTTGTTGCAGATATACCGCAAAGCATAATGAGATACAAAAACAGTACAGTGGGAGAATTAAAGCTTGCCGCACAGGTAGATTTCGGCAATCAAGCCTACTGGTATGAGTTTTTTAGTGAAAAGCTCAGTAAAACCGACCTTGAAAATCCAATATCCGCAGATATAAATTTGCAGGAAGCAGCTAAACTAAATCAATTTAGCGACACGGATTTTCCTGATGCTACCTCTAAAATAACGACTCCCATAGCTGTGCGCATAAGGTGTGAATGGTACTCGCATAACGATGAAAAAAGCAAAGAAGATAATACAATTCCACAGCTTATAACCGAATGGACGGAAATGTCCGTAGAGGTAAACGGTTCAGCCGGCATTGCCACACAAGCAGAAAAGCCCGATGACGAAGGAGGATTGTCATTTGTCATTATACTGGCAATATGCTGTGCTGTTGTTGTGGTTGCCGTATGCACCTTAATCCTTATAAAAAAACGCAAGGCAGGTACAAAAAATAAATAACGGCTTAATAAAGAGATATATAACTAAAGGGGCTGACGCTAAATCCTTCGATTTGCCGCAGCCCCTATATTCTTCGCTTGCTTATAAATTATTACTCTCTCACACACCATGCTATGTCCGTATCCTTTGCGAAAACCCCAAAGCTATACAGAAACAATACTTCATTTATAGCTTCATCATTTATAAGCTTTAAAACCGAATGCTTGTAATATCTCATGTCCAGCAAAATGATTTCGCTGTAATTGTCCGCCAAAAACGGAGCAAACACCTGTGCGAAAGAATCCCTGATAATCAGTAGCCTGCCGCCGTTTGAAGCGGCATTTTTTATGCGCACAAAGCTGTGGTTGCCGTCAAGGAACACAGAGTATTTGTCGCCGTCATCTATATGCGTCATAAAAAAAGCCGTTTCGCTTTTTACAGTGTTTTCACCCTCCTCTATTTCAACGGATATATTACTGAGGGATTTAAGGCTTTTCCATATCTCTATTTCATCGGGCGGCACACATTTAACCGATTTGCGTAAATAAATCGAACCTAAAAATCCGCCGTATTTTTTAACGCTAAAATCACACTCTGATGTAGCGGTAAGCCCGTTTACATCGCAAAATCTGCAATATGCCGCATATGCGCCGGCACTCGTCCAATGGTGGTCTGTTTTATAGTAGACTTGCCTATTATTATCGGCACATTTTTTTAAAATATCATCTACACGTACAAAATTGATATGAGTATCGCAAAATCTGTTCTCCGCTTCTTTTATAAGCTTGCCGTCGTCGTACTGCATATGCGGTTGAGGCAGTTTATTCTCAAGAATATATCCGGGCTGCGGCACAAGCATTACGCTGACTTCAGCATTGGCAAGCTCTGCAAATTTTATTATTATGTCTATGTTTTTGCGAAATCTGTCCCGGTATTCAACCGGTTTATTAACAAGATATCCGTCATTACACAGATAAACTCCACCGGAGCCGTTACAGCCAATCGGCAAGCCGCAACAGGGGCAAATACCGTTAAAAACACCTTTTAACGGATTATTTGACTGCAAAAAATGCTCATACTCATTTTCAAGCTTTGAGCAATAAGAGTAATAAGCATTCAATTTTGACGCTTGTACATTACTGTTCTTTGCATCTGTCCCGCTTTGGGCAAGCAGACCAAATACACATACGGCCGCTGTCAAAAGTAAAAAAAATACGGCAGGTAAACGCTTATTTTTCAATCCTGTAAGCATAGTTTACCTCCCGTTAAATTTATATTTTATTTTTCAAGTGCTGATGCGCTTCCGTAAAAGCCGCAGTATTGAGCATTATTCGCCTTTAATAACAGACTTTATTGCCTCGGCATCAGAGTCAACAATAAGGCTTACGATTTTTCCGTTTTTCTCAACAGAGCATTTTTTCACAAGCTCAAGCTGCTCCGGGCTATAGCTTGCCGCTTCGTTGAGCTTTGAGTTATATCTTATCTCAAGAGCGCTTTTTATCCTGTCTGCGGCAGAGTCATCAACCGCTTCAATAAGAACTATTTCCTGGGAGTCCACACCCGTAAGGCTGTACTTCGCAAAATAATCCGATACGTCATTTTCCTCCAATCCGTAAACAAGGCAAAGCTCCTCCTTGTCGGCAACGCTGTAGAGCTTTGAAAAATCATATTTTTCAGAGATGCTCTGAGTAACGGATTTAAAATCAGGGTCTTTCTTTTGTTCTTCTCCGCAAGCGCACAAAGCGCATAAAATCAGCATTGCGGAAATAATGCACACTATGGTTTTTTTCATTTTCTTTACTCCTTCCAACTCAGTAGGTTATAAATATATTCTCAGTCGAATAGTATGGCAAAAACAGGCACTTTGTACCGCCAAAACCGGTATTATATCTTATGCTTATATTATTCTACGGCAATTTGATAAAATACAACCCTATTCAACAGGCTATTTCATACAATATTCTATATTACCGTTTGGTAAAAGTCAATAAAAAATTGTATTTTTGTCGTATTATGAAAGTTTGCGCTTGAAATTTAATCATATATTCTGTACAATTATATTCATACTATTACCGTTTGTGGGAGGTGCATAAATATGAGCAAAACAGAAATTGAGAATGAATATAAGTACGAACTGTTTTTAATAGCCTTTACACTTATAGCGTGCGCTGTTATTATTCTTTACAACTGTTTTATGCGCGACTCGATTGTGGTGACGGAAACCGTATATGTCACTTCATCTCAGCAAGCCGAGTCCGAGAAGCTACTTTCAACCGCTGCAAATGAACGGGTACAAAAACTTACTTTTCTTTCTGCGTCAGGCTATACGTTCGATACTGACGTATAATAAAAATCTTTAAAAACTGCGCATAACTGTGTTTTCATCTTCGGAATACATGAAAACCACAGCGTGTTTCGGCTTTTGGCATAGAATTGTTCTATAAAGCTTTTTAACCTTTGGCGAGTAATCAGTATAAACAGGATTTTCGATTACTTCAATAACCGATTATATAACTCATTAAAAAAAGCAGGTCATTCATAAGTAACGACTTGCCTTTTTTATATTGATTCATGTTACAAATTGCCCAAGCTCTCCAAAAAAGCAATTAGCTTATACTTTTGTTCCGGTGAAAGACGTAGCATCGCCTTTTCAAGCTCGCTTTTGCTTCCGTCATCAAAAAACTCTTTAAGCGTTATTCCGAGACCTTCGCAAATATAGTCCAGATATTCGACCGTCGGCTGTTTGTTGCCAAGCTCAACATCTCTTAAATAGCTTTGCGATACGCCCGAAAGACCTGCAAGTTTATTAACCGAAATGCCCTTTTGTTCTCTAAGCTCGGTTATTCTGCTTCCAACGTTCAAAAAATAACACCACCTATTTTTAATATTTTCAGATAAAGCGGATTTTACTTAAATCTTATCAATAAGGCAAACAGCATGGGCAGCTATGCCCTCGCATCTGCCCGTAAAGCCAAGACGTTCCTCGGTAGTTGCCTTAACGCTCACATCATGCAGTGCAATTTTGCAGGCTTTGGATATATTCTCCCTCATCGCAGGTATATAACTCTTAAGCTTTGGCTCCTGCGCTATAACAGTTGAGTCTATATTAACTATTCTATATCCTGAATCCTCCAGAACCGCACAGACCTTTTTTAGTAGTTTGATACTGTCTGCACCTTTAAATTCAGGATCATTATCGGGAAAAAGCTGACCAATATCACCGAGTGCCGCCGCTCCGAGGATACTGTCCATAACGGCATGAACCAGAACATCTGCATCGGAATGCCCCAAAAGCCCCTTTGTATGCGCTATTTTCACACCGCCGAGTATGAGCGCTCTGCCCTCTGTGAGCTTGTGAACGTCGTAACCGTGACCTATTCTCATATCATATCGCTCCATTGTTCCGCACCGAGCCGCATTTGAGCCGCATTTGACTGCATCGGCTTGCTGCATTAATAGTTACAAAACACCGTTAAGTGTTATTTATGAAAACAGACCTCTTATAAACTCCATAATCATATCAACTCCGGCAATTAGCAGGAATATAACAACGCCGAAAAGTACCCAAAGCACAATCGCAGTTATTATCCTCTTCTTTTTTGAAAGCTTTTGAAAGCCGAACAACTCATATACGGACTTGTCATCGTCCTCTGACAGGATTTTTTCAAACCGTG
>CADBRB010000133.1 GCA_902796955.1 uncultured Ruminococcus sp. | reverse complement strand
ACGTAAATTGAAATTTGATGCGGTAAGCTCCGGCAGATAGCGGCGCCTGCCGAACATGGTTTCAACATAGCCCTGTTCCCGTGCAGTGTCTATAACGTTGCTCATGTATCTATCAACACCGGAATAATGAGCAAGATAATTTTTGATGTAGCTGTCGGCTTCACGGCGGGTAACGCCTATATCCTTTGAAAGAGAAAATGCGCCTATGCCGTAAACTATGCCGAAATTTACAGCCTTTGCCCTGCTTCTCATGAGCGGAGTTACCATGTCCTGCGGCATTTTGAATACCTGAGAGGCGGTGATGGCGTGTATATCTACATTGCTCTTAAATGCATCTATCATATTTTTATCGTTGGCTATGTGAGCCAAAACTCTAAGCTCTATTTGCGAGTAATCGGCGTCAACAAGCACACAGCCGTCCTTTGCGGTAAAGAACTTTCTGAACTCTCTGCCGAGCGGCGTCCTTACGGGAATATTTTGCAGATTCGGCTCAGTGGAGCTTATGCGCCCAGTTCGTGTTTCGGTTTGATTGAAGCTCGAATGTATTCTTCCATCGCTTGAAATCACCTTTAAAAGCCCGTCACAATATGTGGATTTAAGCTTTGAAACAGTGCGGTATTCCAGTATTTTCTCTACAACCGGATACTCGTCCTTTAGTCCTTCAAGCACATCCGCACTTGTAGAATAGCCCGTCTTTGTCTTCTTGCCCGATGGCAGACACAGCTTTTCAAACAAAACCGTACCAAGCTGTTTGGGAGAATTAATGTTGAACCGCATACCGCAAAGCTCATAGATTTCATCTTGAAGCTTATCTGCAATCAGTTTAAGATGTTCGCCGTAATCCGCTATTTCATCGGGCTTTACCAAAAAGCCCAAACGCTCCATATCGGCAAGCACAAGCGCAAGCGGTATCTCTATATTTTTAAGCAAATCAAGCTGTTCATTAGCTTTAAGTTTTTCGGCGAGCACCTCGGACATTTTGAGCAGGAGTACGCTTTTCTCGGCTGTTTCATCGGCCTTGTCGTCAATTTCCGGTACTGAAACCGTATACTCCTCTTTTAAACGGTCTATATCGTATCCTGACGCTGACGGATTTAAAAGATAACCTGCCAAAGCACAGTCGAAATCAACATCAACAGGCTCTATTCCGCTGCGTAGAAGTGCAGTGTACACCGGCTTTACATCATGCGTTTGCTTTATAATTTGAGTATTTGTGAAATATGAGCGCAAAAGCCTGTCCAAATCATCGTGCGCATCCAATGTAAATACCGTATCTGCACTCGCTATTGATATGCTCTCGATTTCTCCGCTGTGGATATCGGCGTAAAATGCAGTTATCTTTTTTGTGGTTAGATATGACATTATCTCATCAATATCTTTTGTATCGGCAAGTTTAAAAACACCGGCGTCCGGGTTATTGTTTGCCAATGCGGTAACTTCTCCGTCCGTTCTGTGCAAGCCCATTTTTTCTATAAGCGAGAAGAACTCTAATGATGACATGAGATTTATTGCTCTGTTATTATCCACAGGTGCGGGGATATAGTGTGATATATCCGTATCTATCGGAGCAGTTTTGCATATTTCGCCCAGCATACGGCTCAGGTAAGCACTCTCTTTGCCTGCTGTAAGCTTGTTGCGTATACCGGGTTTTACGTCTATCGTATCTATATTTTCGTATATGTTATCAAGCGAGCCAAATCTTATCATCAGGTCGCTTGCACCCTTTTCGCCAATGCCAGGTACTCCGGGGATATTATCCGAGGTATCGCCCTGTATGGCTTTGAGGTCGATGAGCTGTTTAGGCTCCAAACCGTAAACCTCTTTTATTTTTGCGATATCAAACAGTGTATTTTCATTAGTCTTTGCCAAAAGAACGTTTACTCTGTCGGATACAAGCTGCAGGCTGTCCCTGTCGCCTGTAGCAAGCACACAAAAATCACCGTTTTGCTCGCATTGTGCGGCAAGCGTTCCAAGTATGTCGTCAGCTTCAAAGCCCTCACATTCCACAAGCTTATAGCCAAGATATACAAGCAGCTCCTTTAAAACTGGGAGCTGTTGTGCAAGCTCCTCCGGCATACCCTTTCTTTTGGCTTTGTAGCCGTCATAAGCCTTGTGCCTGAAGGTGGGCGCTCTCATATCAAAGGCGATTGCAACGGCGTCCGGCTTTGTGCTGTCCTTTATGCGCTGAAGCATGGTTAAAAAGCCGTAGATTCCGTTTGTATAGCGACCGTCCTTTGTAGTGAGCAGCTTTATGCCGTAAAACGCTCTGTTAAGTATGCTGTTGCCGTCAAGTACAAGTAATTTCATAATCTTCAACCTTTCCGAGTTTCAGCCGAGATTGCATATATCCATAATATCGACGATTTTTCCGTTTCGATAATAAAGCCTCGGTACACGTTTGCCTACAAGACATATGACCTCATAGTTTATAGTACCGCTCCATGAGGCGACCTCGTCGACCGTCAGGCTCACTCCGTGATCCCTTCCGAACACGGTGATAATGTCGCCCACCTTGATATCATCTATGTGTGAAACGTCCAGCATAACCTGATCCATACATATTCTTCCTATTACCTTGGCACGTTTGCCGTTTACAAGCATCTCTGCCTTTTGACCCAATGCACGTATGTAGCCGTCGGCATAGCCTATAGGCACGGTTGCAATCTTGGTGGGCTGAGTGGTGGTGTACGTTCTGCCGTAGCTGACGGTTGTATCCGGCTCTACGACTTTTATTTGAGATATTACCGATTTAAGCTCCATTACGCCCTGCAAATCGGCGTCATGCCTGATTTTGCCGGACGGAAGCAATCCGTACAGGATAATTCCTGCTCTTACCATATTAAAATGCGCACATTTATAATCTATTATTCCACCGCTGTTCGCTATATGATAGTTTTCAAACTCTATTCCGCGCTGCTTTAAAAGCTCAATGGCTATGTTGAAGCAATCAAGCTGTGTTTTTGTATATTCCTCGCCAGCATCTCCGTCATCGGCAACCGCAAAGTGTGAAAACATACCGTTTACGTTGAGGTTTTCAAGCTTTGCGATAGCTTCTATTTCATCAATAGTGCGAATATCTCTTTCGGGCTTTTGGAACATCAGCCCTATGCGGGACATACCGGTATCTATTTTGATATGGACGTTTGTATTTACGCCGTATTTTTTTGAATAGCCCGAAAGTGCAACGGCATATTCATAGGTTAAAACCGCCTGCGTTATATCAAACTCGTCAAGCTTATCGGCCATAGATGCAGGCGTATAACCGAGTATAAGTATAGGCCTGTGTATGCCGTTCTGCCTGAGCTGAATTGCCTCCTCAATGTTGGATACCGCAAACCAGTCAGCTCCGAGCCTTTCGTATTCCTTAGCCAGCACAATAGAGCCGTGGCCGTAGCCGTCCGCCTTTATTACGCACATCAGCTTACAGCCGTCGTCAATTTTTTCACGTATAACACGGTAGTTGTGTTCTACTGCGTTCAGGTTTATTTCCGCCCATGTTCTTCTTAAATATTTCAAGCTATATCAACTCCGATAGATTATTGTAATCGTTAAATCAGTTATGAGCTTTCAAAAAGCCATACTTATTTATATTATATTACCACATAAAAGAAAAAGCAAGCTTTATCAGCGGAAAAGCTGAACGAGCGATAATCCATTTAAAAATAAACAGTACGTCAGGGCTGTTCTTATATTGCTGTTAATCTAAGATTAATGCAAAAAGTGCTTGTAATTCTGCAAAAAAATTTTAGTTTTTTAAAATTTAAGCTGTTTTTAAGCTTGAGCGAAATTTATTTTTACTTAAAAAACGGCTT
>CADBRB010000132.1 GCA_902796955.1 uncultured Ruminococcus sp. | reverse complement strand
TCAATAAAACAGATTAACATCTGTTTCGTTAAATTTCGCATAACTTTGTTGTCGTCCTCGGAATACGTCAGTATTCCTGCGTCCTCCGCCTCGCTTAGCAAAATTTTCCGCAACACCTGTTTAAACCGTTTTAATGATAATTAGTATAAACGATTAGCGACGGAGGTGTATTTTTTGAAATTGAAAAAAAGAGAGCTTGCAAAGTCTTTAAAGGATAATTTGGATATGATGCAAGCTGATTTTGACTCAAGCGCAGATTTTATGATACGTGAAATGAAGGTAAAGGGCGTAGATATAGCTGTAATAACCATAGAGGGTATGGTAAATAAGGAAACGCTTGCAATCAGCGTCATAAACCCTATAATAGCCGAGGACTACAGATTCAGAAGCCGGGAGGAGTTTTTTAACGAAGTAAAAAACAGCGTTCTGTCTATAAGCGATATAAACGAGGTGCAAAGCCTTGAGGACGTATATAAGTTTATTATGTCCGGCTTTGCGGTGCTGGGCATTGACGGCGTTGACAAAATGCTCGCATTGGGCGTACAGGGCTTCAGCTTCAGGGATGTCTGCGAGCCTGACAACGAGGTTGTGCAAAGAGGCTCACGTGAGGGATTTGTGGAGGCAATTAAGGTAAACGCATCTCTTATACGGCGAAGAATCAAAAATCCTGCTTTAAAGTTTGAAACACTGTCTGCCGGCAAGCTCAGCCGCACCGAAATATGCCTGTGCTATATAAGGGATATAGTATCGGAGGATATGCTTACTCAGCTGAAGGAGAATCTTGACAAAATAGATTTGGATACGGTGCTTGCGGCAGGATATATATCAACATACCTGAAAAATAAAAGGGATTTATCTTTGTTCAGCTCTGTTGGTGTAACTGAAAGACCCGATACCATGTGCGGCAAGATAAACGAGGGCAGAATAGGTATTCTGATTGACGGTACACCTGTTGCGATTATTGTGCCGTACCTGTTTGTGGAAAATTTTCAAACCTTTGAGGATTATTCTGACAGACCGTTTTACGCAACGTTTACACGGTGGCTGAAATATCTTTCGTTTTTTATAGCTGTGTTTCTGCCGGGGCTTTATGTTGCCATGGCTACGTTCAACCCCGAATTGTTCCCGCAGCAGCTGTTGAGCAAAATAGCCAACTCTGTTGCAAGCACGCCGTTCCCGCTGATGATGGAGGTACTGCTCATACACTTTATATATGAGATAATGCGTGAGGCGGGTTTGCGCCTGCCAAAGCCTCTGGGTCAGGTGGTAAGCATAGTGGGTGCGCTTGTTATAGGAGAAACCGCAGTAAATGCAGGTATAATCGGTTCGCCTACGTTGATGGTGGTTGCTCTTACGGCGATATCTTCTTATGTTATACCGGATTTGTATGCGCCTATTGCCATATTGCGTCTGCTTTTTATAGCTTTTGGCGGAATAGCCGGTATTTGGGGAATAGTCATCCTGTTTTGTACGGTGCTTGTAAATATGTGCGGTAAAAGTATGCTCGGTGTGCCGTATATGGCTCCGATAGCTCCTTTTTCGTTTTATTCAATGAGAGATGTAGTTATAAGGGCAGGTTGGAGAGTATTAGGCAAAAAGCGTACAAATATACAGGATTTTAAAGATACTTCCGTGCAAAAGAACGTGGGAAAGTGAGATGCCATGAAGAATAATAAAATAAACACATTCCAGCTTTTTTCGTTATTCTTTATAACAAGAATAACACTCGATTTGCTTTACAGCTCAGGCAGTACGGCGGACGGAGAGATATGGGATTATGTAATATCCTGTTTTATCTCGCTGTTTGTGACGATACTGCTGTGTATACCTGCATATATGTGGGCTGAAAAAAACGGCGAAGCTTTGATAATAGATAACGGTCTGTTTGGAAGACTTCCGGCCTTTATTTACAGTATATATGTAGTTTTGGCAGGTGGCTATACGCTTATGACATTTGATAAATTTATGAATGAAACCGTAAACCAGAGTATTTCCGTAGAATTTCTTACTGTTTTGATAATTGTCAGTGCGTGTTACGGAGCATATAAAGGCTTAGAGGCTCTTTCACGCTCGTCTGTAATAATCCTTAGCATGACCGCCGTTGCCCTGCTGTTTTTTATTATTGCACTTATACCCGATATAAAAGGCGTAAACTATCGGGGCTTTTTTAAGAACGGCTTTTCGGATACGTTGGACGGAGCGATATTTATGCTTGGTCATTCCTTTGCAATTCCGTGTCTGGCGGTTTTGCTCCCATATGCAGCCGGCAACCGGTTAAAAGGCATATTTATCTGGAATTTTTCAAAATATATACTGCTTGCAGTCATAATAACCGTTGTTACGGGCGCACTCGGCAGCTTTATAAAAACTCAGACTTATCATGTTTTTATTGCAACAGGAATAGCAGAGTTCGGAGTATTGCAAAAACTCGATTTTTTATATCTGGGTATATGTACGGCAGGCATTTTCATAAAAATATCGCTGTATCTCTTCATTATATCGCTTTGTGCAAAGCAAACGTCGGGAGATACTGCATATAAGCTGTCGGTTCCTCTTGGCGGCATAGGTATATTGATTACTGCGCTTGTTGCAAGCAATGTAAAATGGGTCGAAGGATTTATATCGAATCCTAATTTATGGTTTTGGATTATCTTGATTTTAGGAACTATACTTCCCGTATTATTGCTGACCTACAACGGTAAAAAAAATACTGCGTCACAGGTAAAAAAGGCGGTTTGTCTTATATTATGCACAGCCCTGTGTATAAATCTTACCTCCTGCAGCGGAGCAAAGCAGTTGAGCGACAGACTTATAATAAAGGGAATAGGCATAGATACAGAGGGAGCCGTTTATAAGCTGACCTTGCAATCCATAATGACGGACGGCTCCGACACAAGCGAGGAGCGTATGCAGATAACACAGTGTGAAGGAGAATCCGTGCTGGACGCTATGAACAACTCGGCACTTATTACCGGCAAAGAGCCTGTTTACGGTCAAAATCTGTTTATCATTCTCGGCAGTAATGCCGCCAAGAGAGATATCAGAAAGACACTGGACTTTTTTATAAGGTACTATGACGCACGTCCGCTTGTATCCGTATATGTCGGCAGCGGCACAGCCAAAGAGATATTGACCGCAAAGGTTGACGGGGAATATATCGGCGCACAAATGATAGAGAGTAAAGTCAATGCGGAGGAAATCTCCGCAAAAGCGGTAACTACGGATTTGCTCAATCTGGTCGACGCATTGGAGGACGATATATCGGATTGTGCCATACCGATTATTCACAAAAGCTCAGATAACGGCGAAAACGACAGCATTTCGCTTACCGGCACGGCGGTTTTCAAGGACAATAAGCTTGCGGGAATGCTCAACGAACAAGAGAGTATGGGAGCATTGATGATAATGGGCAGGCTAAAAAGAGGGAGCATAACCGTAAATAACGGCGATAATTTTTTCAGTGCTGCCGTGACCGACGGCAAAACAAGCATTTCAGCCAATGATTTTGACTTTAATATTGATATAAAGGTAAATGCCATGGTTTACGAGAGTACAAAGAACAGCTACAGACAGGATGAAGAAAAGTATAAAAAAAGAATAGAAAGCAAGCTGAAGGCGATTGTCAACTCAGCTCTTGATAAAACAGTAAAGGAGCTTAAATGCGACATTTTTAATTTTCACACCTATTTATACCGGGCAAACAAAAGCGACTATGAAAAAATGCTTAAGGACAGAAATCTTTTGAGCCGCGACAATATCAACGTTAATGTAAGTGTAAAGATGCTGTAATACTGACAGTCGGCAGATATACAAACGTGGCCGCTGTGCCTGTGTTTATGCTCTGCAGGCGTTAAATCGGTCTTGCCATTTGCACGGTTTTATGATAACATTTTAATGCTGTGCTTTATGCAGTAAGCAATAAAAGCAGTCGGAGTGAATAATTTGTTTAAACTTAGAAGGTATTTAAAGGATTATAAAAAACAGCTTATAATAGGCCCTGCCTTTAAGCTGTTTGAAGCCATATTGGAGCTTATAGTGCCGCTTGTCATGTCAGATATAATTGACAGCGGCATAAAAAGCGGAAGCAGAAGTTATGTTATTACTCACGGTATAATGATGGTATCTCTAAGCGCAATAGGCTTATGCAGTGCGCTTATATGCCAGGCGAGTGCGTCGGTTGCATCACAGGGCTTTGGAACAAAGCTGAGAAATGCACTGTTCAGGCACATCAACACGCTTTCATATGCGGAGCTTGACAAGCTTGGAACGCCTACGCTGATAACACGAATGACAAGTGACGTCAACCAGCTTCAGCTTGCGGTGGCAATGCTCATAAGGCTTGTTATAAGAGCGCCGTTTTTGATAGTCGGCGCAATGATAATGGCATTTGCCATAAGTCCCGCATTGTCTGTAATATTTATGCTTGCGGCAATGTTAATAGGACTTGTACTGTATACTGTAATGAGCAAATCGGTCACGTTTTATAAAATTATTCAAAAAAAGCTGGACAGGATTTCTCTGCTTGCCAGAGAGAATCTGTCCGGCAACAGGGTAATAAGAGCTTTCTGCAAGCAAACCGAAAACCAGAGTAAATTTAATGCAGCTTCGGATGAATATGTGGAAACGGGCATATCGGTGGGCAAGCTCTCTGCTTTGCTTGACCCGCTGACTTACATAATTGCAAATACGGCGATTATCTTTATAGTCTGGTTCAGCGGCAAGGCGGTGTATGCGGGCAATTTACATCAGGGTCAGATAATAGCGCTTGTAAGCTATATGACTCAAATACTGCTTACAATGATAGTATTTGCAAACCTTGTAGTTATATTTACAAAAGCGTCGGCTTCTGCGGCAAGGGTAAACGAGGTGTTTGAGCTTTCTCCTTCCGTAAAGGAAAAGAACACAGAAACAATTTCGGTAGTAAAGAACTCTAAAACGCCTAAAATTGAGTTTGACGGTGTTTGCTTTTCATATGCCGGCGATGAATACGATGTAAAGAATATAAGCTTTAAAATTATGCGGGGTCAGCGTGCAGGTATAATCGGCGGTACAGGCTCCGGCAAATCCACCGTTGTAAACCTTATGCCGAGATTTTACGATTGCCGGCAGGGCAGAGTGATGATTGACGGCATAGATGTGCGTGAGTACCCCCTTAAACAGCTGAGGGCGCAGTTTGGCATTGTGCCGCAAAGGGCAGTGCTGTTTTCGGGTACAATAGCCTCAAATATGAGGTGGAAAAATAAAAATGCAACTGACGATGAGATAATTTCTGCTCTTAAAACTGCACAGGCATGGGAATTTGTTGAAAAATTGCCTGACGGTATAAACTCACCTGTCAATCAGGGCGGCAAGAATTTTTCTGGCGGCCAGCGTCAAAGGCTTACGATTGCAAGAGCGCTTATAGATAAGCCGGAGATACTTATATTAGATGACAGCTCCAGTGCGCTGGACTATGCCACAGACGCAAGATTGCGTCAGGCTATATCGGAGCTTGACTCCGCCATGAATGTAATCATAGTATCTCAGCGTGTAAGCTCAATAAAGGACTGCGATGTGATAATAGTGCTTGATAACGGCGAGATTATAGGAAGCGGCACACACGAAGAACTGCTTTCCACCTGTGATGAATACAGGGCAATTTATGAATCTCAGCACCACAGTGAGGAGGTGCGCTCATGAAACGAAACGGCGTACTCTTCAAGCTTGTAAAGTATATCGGAAAGTATAAAATGTTTATTGTATTGTCGCTTTTGTGCGCACTTGTCAATGTCATCTGCGTACTGATGTCCCCGGTACTGATAGGCAATGCCATAGACGGTATAGTGGGCGCAGGAAGAGTTGATTTTGTACAGGTGTTTAAAATTCTTGTGATGGTTTTGATAATCACGCTTTGCGCCTCGCTGTTCAAATGGCTCATGTCGTTGTGTACAAACAAGGTAGCGTACAATACTGTAAGCGACATACGTGATGATGTATACAAAAAATTTAACAACGTACCGTTAAAGTACATTGACGGTCACCCTCACGGCGACCTTATCAATCGTATAACGGCTGATGTTGACAATGTGGGCGACGGGCTTATTCAGTGCATAAATCAACTGTTTTCGGGTGTTGTTACCATATTGGGAACACTGGCGTTTATGCTGAGTATAAATGTTAAAATCGCAGTGATAGTTGTATTTATTACGCCGCTTTCGCTTTTTGTTGCCGCCTTTATAGGCAAAATGTCCGCAAAAACCTTTCGTGAGCAGGCGCAAACGCAGGGTGAGCTTAGCTCTTATGTTGAAGAAATGATAAGCAACCAAAGAGTTGTACTGGCATTTGAATATGAAAATGAAGCGCAGTCTGTATTTGAGGAAATAAATGCAAGATTATATAAGAGCGGTCAAAAAAGCCAGCTTTATTCGTCATTTGCCAATCCGTCCACAAGGTTTGTAAACGCCGTGGTATATGCCGGGGTTGGTATTTTCGGTGCGCTGAATGTTATAAACAGAGGACTTTCGGTAGGTCAGCTTTCCTGCTTTTTAACCTACGCAAATCAGTATACAAAGCCGTTTAACGAGATAACAAGCGTTGTTACACAGCTACAGACGGCGATTGCCTCCGCCAACAGAATTTTTGCCGTGCTGGAGGAGGAAAATCAAAGCCCTGAGGATAATTGCTGTTTGCTTGAAAAATGCGGCGGCGATGTGACATTTGATAATGTATGTTTTTCCTACACTGCCGAAAGGGAGCTTATAAAGAATTTCAGCCTGAATGTAAAAAGCGGTCAGCGGATAGCTATAGTAGGCCCTACGGGATGCGGTAAGACTACACTCATAAATCTGCTAATGAGATTCTATGAAACCGACAGCGGACGTATAAGTATAGACGGTACGCCGGTAAAAAATATAAAACGTGACAGCCTCAGAAAGAGCTTTGGCATGGTATTGCAGGAGAGCTGGCTGTACAATGCCTCGGTACGTGACAATATAGCGTACGGCAAGCCCGATGCAAGCTTTGAGGAGATACAGGCAGCGGCTAAGGCGGCATATGCTCACGGATTTATTAAAAGATTGCCGGACGGCTACGATACAATTATCAGCGAGGACGGAGAGAATCTTTCACAGGGGCAAAAACAGCTTTTGTGCATAGCCCGTGTAATGCTCTGCAATCCGTCCATGCTCATTCTGGACGAAGCAACCAGCAGTATAGACACTCTTACCGAACAGCGTGTGCAAAAGGCATTTGCTAAGCTTATGAAGGGCAGAACAAGCTTTATTGTTGCACACAGGCTTTCTACAATACAAGATGCTGACGTTATCCTTGTAATGAGGGACGGCAATATAGTTGAGCAGGGTACGCATGACGAGCTTATTGAACAGGGCGGATTCTACTCGCAGTTATATTTTGCCTCTTTTATGCCTGCTTCGAGATGAATAATCAGGCTGTACGCTGTGCTGTGTAAAAAGGAGAATAAAAATGATTATCAGGGAATACAGACATGACGATATAAAACAAATGACAGACATCTGGAATGAGGTGGTTGAGGAAGGCAATGCTTTCCCGCAGGAAGAAATCTTAGACTATGAAACGGGCGAAAAATTCTTTTCCTCACAGACCTACTGCGGAGTGGCGGTTGAAAATGAGCAGGTTTTGGGGCTGTATATTCTTCATCCCAACAACGTTGGCAGATGCGGCCACATATGCAACTCCAGCTACGCCGTAGCATCATGTGCCAGAGGGAAGCACATTGGCGAAAGGCTCGTGACCGACAGCATAAAAACTGCAAAATCGGCAGGATTTTTAATTTTGCAGTTTAATGCCGTTGTAGAAACGAACATCCGTGCAAGACGTCTTTACGAAAGAATCGGCTTTCATCAGCTTGGCGTGATAAAAAACGGATTTAGAATGAAGGACGGGCATTATGAGAATATATGTCCCTACTACATAGAATTGTGTTAAAAAAACAGGCTGAAACGGAAGATGCCGCTTCAGCCTGTTATTATATGATTTTATTTATCTTGAAGTACCCCAGAAGAAGAGCGCCATAGTACCGGGACCGGAATGTGACCCGATAACGGGACCTAAAGGATTGATGACAACATCTTTGACGTTAAATTTTGCTTTTATGGTATCGGCAACATATTTTGCGTCTTCAAAGCAATCGCCGTGAGTGATAAATATTGTCTGTTCGGTGGGGTTTATTGCAGTTGCCTCCATCATATCCACAAGGGCGTCAAGAGATTGCTTTCTGCCTCTTACCTTTTTAACGTTTATCAGTCTGCCCTCGTTGTCAACGTGTAAAACAGGCTTAATCGAAAGAGTGGTTCCCAGCAAAGCGGTTACTGCAGATACACGTCCGCCGCGCTTTAAGTGGTTTAAATCATCAACGGTAAACCAGTGGCATAAATGAAGTCTTTCGTTTTCGAGCCAATCTGCAAGCTTGTCAAGGCTATAGCCTTCACGCTTTTTCTGTACCGCAAGATAAACCAGCAAGCCTTCCCCGCCTGAGGCGCAAAGAGAATCTATTACCCTGATGTTTATATCGGGGTATTTTTCCTTTAAAAGCTCTGCTCCCGTAGAAGCCGAATTATAGGTTCCGCTCAATGCCGATGAAAAAGCAATATACAGTATATCCTTACCGTCCTTTACAAACGGCTCTACGGCACTTATAAATTCACTTGGGGATATCTGAGAGGTAGTGGATTGCTTTCCGCTCCTGAGCATAGCGAAAAAGTCTTCAAACTTAATCTCGCTTTTGTCTGCAAGGTCGCTGTATTCTTCATCGTTTATACGGAATTTTAACGGTAGAACGGATAACTCCATTTCATCAATTTGCGAAGAAGTAAGGTCGGTTGTTGAATCTGTCACGATTATGTAGTCTTTCATTTTTTTATCTCCTCTTTTGAATTATATTTTATTCAGGCTGTTCAACAGTATTAGTAAGCCATGAAATTTCCGATTTAAAGCAGACAATTTAGTTTTAAACTGCCACATTTATAATTCTATACAAAAATATAAGCTTATTTTTAGAAAAAAGAATTATAAAATGAATTTTTACATATATTTGTAATGCTTTGATTTTTATATGGGGTGAAAGCATTGCAGAAAAAAAGATTTTTAATAAATGCCGGTCTGCTTACGGCAACCGGGCTTATAACACGCACCATAGGTGTATTGTTCAGAGTTTACATATCAAACAGGATAGGCGCACAGGGCGTAGGTATATATCAGCTTATACTTACGGTATACTTTTTTGCCACAACCTTTGCAACCTCCGGCATAACCTTAGCCGTAACACGGCTTGTTACAGACAGCATCGCCACAGGCAAGTCTTACGCGGTAAAAAGCATAACCGGAAAATTCCAAGCTGCCGGATTATTTGTAAGCTCTCTGGTAGCATTGGCACTGTTTATATTTTCAGATGATATAGGCGTCGGTTTTTTAAATGATACACGCACTGCGCTTGCAATAAGGGTGCTTGCGCCGAGTTTGCCGTTTATGGCAGTATCGGCTTGCTACAGAGGCTACTTTTATGCAAGGCGCACGGTTATGAAAACCGCCAGCGAACAGCTCATAGAGCAAATAATAGAAATAGCCGTGTTTATGGCTGTAAGCACACCGATGATAAGCCAGGGGCTTGACTATGCGTGTGCGGCACTGGCATTGGCAACTACGTTGTCCGAGGTGGTTTCAAGCCTGTATTCATATATTTTATATAGGCTCGACGTTAAAAAAATTGCTCCAAGTCAAAGCTTATCCTCCGCACGTATGCCCAAATTGCTTTCTCAGGCACTTTATATTGCATTGCCTGTAACAGGCAGTTCGTGTCTGCGCTCCGGTCTTAGCATGATAGAAAACGTGCTTATACCCATAGGACTTAGAAAATACGGCTCGGCAAGCTCGCAGGCATTGGCAGATTACGGTATGATTACAGGTATGGCAATGCCGATAATAACCTTTCCTGCCGTGTTTATCGCTTCCTTTGCAATGCTAATCATACCTGAGATGAGCGAAGCAAAGGCATCACTGAGTGAAAAAAGCATAAGCCGTATGGGTACTCGTCTGCTTCAAGTGACGTTTATGTTTACAATACCCGTAGCCGCCGTATTTATTGTTTACTCAAAAAGACTGGGCGAGCTGATATACGGAAATGAACAGGTTGGTTTTTTTATAGGGGTTATAGCACCGATAATACCGCTTACTTACCTTGACAGCGTTGTAGACGGTATGCTGAAAGGGCTTAATGAACAGGTGCATTACCTTACCTATAATATAATAGACTCCGTAGTCAGGGTAATACTGACGTTCACGCTTATACCGGGATTGGGCATAAAGGGTGTTGTTGCGGTGATGTTTGTAAGCGCTATACTTAATTCCGGGCTTAGTCTTTTGCGCCTGCTGAAGGTAGCAAAGCTCAAAATTAATTTTACCGATTGGATATTAAAACCTGTTTTGTGTATTTTTACATCGGCTGTACTGTTCAGTCTGATAAGTTCAACAGTGATATCCATAGTTTTATCGTTGACGGGCTACTGCATACTTATGCGCCTTACAAACGGCTTAACAAGCAGTGATATTTCGTGGTTGCAAAGTGTGCTCGGTCATACCGGACAAAAACCTATAAAACGTGAGCTTTGAACAAAATAAAACATAAAACGATAAATTCTATTGTGTTTTTTATCATTACTACATCTGGTTTTCGATACTATTATACTTAGTGTTTGCTTAAATGTCAAGGGTGTTTTAAAAAAGTATAAAATGTTTGAATTTTAGTTGAGGTGTGCCAAAAAATATGGTATAATCAATTAAATATACTATTGATTATTCGAGCTAAAATGAATGAAAACGAAAGGAAAGCCAACATGAAGTATAAAATGTCAACAAAGGCAAAGACAATATGGCGCATACGGCTTACACTGGCGGCAATATTACTTTCCGTATTGACAGGAGGAATTTTTGCTGTAAGCGCACCTGTAGGAACAATCGTTGCCGTAATATGGCTGACGGTATACTTTTTCGGTATAATTCTATATGTGCCGCTTGCTTACAGAGCTTGCAGCTTTGATATAAATAATGATTTTCTAACTGTTAAAAAGGGTATCATTTTAAATAAATACATTGTGGTAAATATCGACAGAGTGCTGTATATCGAGTTTTTTCAATCGCCATTGCAAAGGAAAATGAAGGTCTGCTCAATAATAGTCCATACCGCAGGCTCGCTTATATTTATCGGTCAATTAGAGCCTGAGGTTGCGTCACACATACGTTTCGTCATAAAAAACAGCAAGGAGCAGAAAACTGATGAAAAAGAAAAGGACGAAGAAGCACAACAGCTATAAACGAGTTCATATTTATACTTTTTTTAAATTTGTATCCCGATTTATGTACCTGCTTATCATACCGCTAATACAGCATTTGCTACTACAGCCTGAAAGTCTTATCGGCTTTATAGGTGCAATGGGCTTTAACGTTTTGTCGGTAATGCTGCTTATAGGCTTGTCATTTGCTGAATACAGAAGCTCTATTTATAAGGACAATGAGGAAGAAATCAGCCTTCGCAGAGGCTTTTTACTGAGAAGGCAGGCGAAAATACCCCACAGTGTAATCGAAACCGTAACAGTGCGCCGCACTTTTGTTTCAATGCTTATGGGCGCACGCAAGCTCCACATGGACACCCCTGCGGTAGGCAACAGCAGTACCGATATAAATTTGTACCTTTCACGCAGGCGTACAAAAGAGCTTATAGAAAATATATTAAAAACGGGAGAACAGTCTAAGTCATACAAGAGCAATAATCTCAGAATAATGCTGATGGCGGCAACATGGTCAAACAGCTTTGCGGGTTTGCTGGTATTTATACCCTTTTTGAACAGAGTAGGCAAAATATTGGGCGATGAATTTTCCGCCAAGCTTTATTCAACGGTAGATATAAGCACATATATAGCGGCAATAGGTATACCGCCTGCCGCCGCAACTATTGCAGGACTTATGCTTTTGTGCTGGGCTATATCGTTTTTATCGCAGTTTTTCGGTTACTTCGGCTTTAAAACAGATTTTTACAAGGATTATGTGGAAATAAACAGGGGATTTATCGAAAAATCAAGACATATAATACCTAAGGAAAAAATAAACGTTTTACAGATAAAGCAAAGCCTTATTATGATACCGATGCGCTTATACGGTGCTTTCGTCTATACCATAAGCTCCGGTAAGACAAAGGGCGATAAGAGTATGCTTATACCTGCTCAAACATACTCTGCACTAAAACAAATGCTTAAGGATATAGAAATCTTTGATACCGATGACAGCAGAAAAATAAAACCGGACAGGCTTACTTTGATAAGCTATTTGCTTTATCCTACGTATATTACTCTTGCTATGGCGGCGCTTATACACTTTATGATAGGAAAGGAAATTCAAACGGATATAGTTTGGCTTACATCGGCAGTATGCTTTATAATAGCTGCGCTGTGCTATGCGCTTATGGGTGCGGCACACAGAAAATCCTTTCTTTCCGTCAATAAAACCTGTGTGATTATAGCAAGTCACAAGGGCTTTTCACTTACCGAGAACATCATTCCCTATGATAAGGTGCAGTGTGTTATTGTGCAAAGAAGCATTTTTCAAAGAATAGGATATACCTGTAATGTGAAAATCTACGCTTACGGCGAAAGGCGCAAGTGCTTTATAGTCAGACAGCTTAACTATAAGGAAACCATTGCGCTTTTAGGCGCAAAAATATAATGATGAATGAGTTGAAAAACTCGATTGGCACATTACGCAGGGAAAAAACAGAGGTTATTTATGGCAATTTTAAACGTACAAAATTTAACTATGAGCTTTGGTGAAAGAGAGCTTTTCACAAACGTTTCATTTGAGATAAACGAGCATGATAAGGTTGGCTTTGTAGGTGCAAACGGCGTTGGTAAAACAACGGTGTTTAAAATTATAACCGGAGAAACCGTACAGACCGGCGGCGAAGTGATAAAATCTCACAATGCAAATATAGGCTATATGGAACAGCATGCCTGCAAATTCCCCGAAAGGAGCGTTTATGATGAGCTGTTGAGCGTGTTTTCGGATTTAACGAAAATGGAGCATGAGCTTGAAAGTATAGCGGATTCAATAGAGCATAAGGCCGGCAATACCGAAGAACTGATAAAAAGACAGCTTTATCTTACCGATGAATATGAAAGACGAGGCGGCTTGACTTACAAGAGCCGCACGGCGGCGTCGCTCAGGGGTTTAGGCTTTACGGACGAAGAATTTAAAATGAAAACAGGCAATTTAAGCGGCGGTCAGCGGTCAAAGCTCAGCCTTGCCAAGCTGCTTCTGTCCAAAGCGGATTTTCTGCTTCTTGATGAGCCAACAAATCATCTTGACATAAAATCCGTTGAATGGCTGGAGAGCTTTTTAAAGGAGTTTAAGGGTGCGGTTCTGGTTATATCTCATGACAGATATTTCCTTGACTCGATTACGAATAAAACAATAGAGATAGAAAACGGCCGTCTTATTTCATATATCGGCAATTATTCGGAATATATCCGAAAGAAAGAAAAAATCCGTGAAGATATAAGACGTAAATATGAAAACGATTTGCGTGAGATTGAGCGCATTGAGGGTATAATCGAACAGCAAAGGCAGTGGAACAGAGAGAAGAATATTAAAACTGCCGAGAGTAAGCAGAAGCAGATAGACAGAATAAAGGCTCAAATGGTTGTGCCTGACAGAGATGTGCAGGAGATACGGTTCGATTTCAGGCCGAAACAGGAGAGCGGCAACGATGTGGTTATCTGCGAGGGACTGAGCAAGAGCTTCGGCGGCAAGCTGATATTCGAGGATTTGTCACTTCATGTGCGCAAGGGAGAGCGTATATTTATTTTAGGCGACAACGGTTGCGGAAAGACTACGTTTTTCAGAATACTGACACATACCTACAGCCCTGACAGCGGAAGCTTTAAATACGGCGCAAGGGTAGATGTAGGCTATTTTGATCAGGTTCAGGATAATCTGAATCTTGCAAATACGGCTATAGAAGAGATATGGAGTACATTCCCCAAGCTTACCGAAACAAAGGTCAGAAGCTCACTTGCGGCGTTTTTAATACGAGGCGACGACGTTTATAAAAAGTTATCGAGTATGAGCGGAGGAGAGCGTGCCAGAGTTTCCCTTTTAAAGCTGATGCTTGCAGGCTCAAATTTTATGCTCCTTGACGAGCCTACAAATCATCTGGATACCGCATCGCGTGAACAGCTTGAGAACACATTGTTAAAATATCCCGGTACTATGCTTATAATATCGCATGACAGATATTTTATCAATAAGCTTGCCGGCAAGGTTGCCGTTATGGGAAAGCACGGTTTTGAGGAATACCTCGGAAATTACGATTATTATATTGAAAAGACAGCCGAAAACAATACATCATCAAATAAAGTGCAGCAGCCCCAAAGAACAGGCTCCGAAAAGCCGGTGAACGAGTATAAGCTGAAAAAGGAGCTTGCCTCACAGCAGAGAAAGCTTGCAACACGGCTGAAAAAATGCGAAGACAGGATAGCAGAACTGGAAAAGAATATGGAAGTTATAAG